>NZ_JBHWUU010000066.1:0-58221 GCF_042737375.1 Streptomyces sp. NPDC060000 | reverse complement strand
CGCCCGTGCCGCCTGTGGACCCAGGCGGCACGGGCGTTCCGTCTGCTCAGACCGCCGGCTCCTGGGCCTGGTCCTGCTCCTCGGCCTGCGCCTGGGCCTGGGCCTTGGTGAAGGTGAAGGCCGGGAAGTCGTTCTGCGCCGACTCGCGGATCAGCTCCTGGAGCTTCCAGCGTCCGGTCGGGTTCAGCAGCTGCCTGACCGGCTTGCCGGGGATGTTGGCGCCGTAGAAGTAGCTGCTCCTGAGGAAGGACGACTGCCCCGAGCTGTCGTTGACGAGGTCCGTCCACTCCTGCTCGGCGGCGGCCGTGACCTCGACGACGTCATGGCCGTGCTCGCGCGCGTGGACGAGCAGGTCCATGACGTGGTCCACCTGGTCGCCGGAGTAGCGGGGGTTGTTGCCGAGGGCGCCGTGCGGTCCGCCGGGGAAGTAGAAGTTGGGGAAGCCGGCGGCCGTGACCCCGAGGTAGGTCGACGGACCGTCCGCCCAGTACTCCTCCAGGGGGAGACCCCCACGGCCGCGCACACCGAGGCGGTTGAGGGCGCCGGTGCCGAAGTCGTAGCCGGTCGCCCAGATGATGATGTCGAACTCCTGGTGGCCCTCGGAGGTCTCGATCCCGGTCTCGGTGATGCGGACGATCGGCGTCTCGTTGATGTCGACCAGGCGGACGGCCGGCTTGTTGTACGCCTCGTAGTAGCCGGTGCCGAACGGGGGCCGCCGGCCGCCGTAGCCGTGCCCCTTGGGGATCAGCTTCTCGGCCGTCTCCGGGTCCTTGACGATGGAGCGGATCTTGGCGGCGATGAACTCGCACCACTCCTCGTTGACCGTGGCGTTCGTGGTCATGTCGTAGTAGTGCTCGGAGAGCTTGGTGAAGCCGGGGCCGTTCCACCGCGTCTCGTAGAACTCCTGGCGCTGCTCCGGGGAGTCCTCCAGGCCCGAGCGCATGGTGATCTGGTGCAGGAAGCCGCTCGGCGAGGCGTTGAGGGTGTCCCGGACGGACTCGAAGCTGCCCTTGAGCTCGGCCTGTTCCTCGGACGTGATCGGTCGGTTGTTGAGCGGGGTCAGCCAGTCGGCCACCTTCTGGTACACCGTCAGCTGCGCGACCTCGTCGGCGATCGCGGGGACGATCTGGACGCCGCTGGAACCCGTGCCGATCTGGGCCACCCGCTTGCCGGCGAAGCCCACGGGTGTCGCGGGCCAGCGGCCGGTGTGGTGCTGCTCGCCGCGGAAGTCCTCGCGGCCCGGGATGCCGGGGACGAAGGGCACGGAGAGGATGCCGGTCGCGGCCACGACGTGACGCGCCCGGTGTTCGGTGCCGTCCTCGGTGCGCACGGCCCAGGTGCCGGTCGCCTCGTCCCACACCGCCTCGGTCACCTTCGCGCCGAACACCATGTGGCGCCGCAGGTCGAACCGGTCGACCACGTGGTTGAAGTAGCGCTCGATCTCCGGCTGGCCGGCGAAGTGCTCCGACCACTCCCACTCCTCCCACAGCTCCTTGGAGAACAGGTAGCCGTAGGTGTAGCTCTCGGAGTCGAAGCGCGCCTGCGGGTAGCGGTTCCAGTACCAGGTGCCTCCCACACCGCTGCCAGCCTCGAGCAGCCTCGTCGAGAAGCCGGCCTCCCGGGCCCGGTACAGCTGACCGATGCCGGTGACGCCGGCGCCGATGACCAGAACGTCTACGAGGCCACCGAGGCCACCGAGGCCACCGAGGGCCTGGTCCGCCGTGCCCGTCTTCGTGGTTTCGCTCATGTGCTCTCCCGCGTGAGCCTTGATTCATATGTCGACCGGTCGATCGAATATTCAGGGTGAGAGTAGAGGAGGGGTCGGATTCGTTCAATGGATGCGAACTTCGCCCGGGACATTGATTGTACCGACCGTCTGGTCTAACTTTCGCTCAGGGACGCGAAGCCGCGCGACGGGAGCAGTTCATGAGTGACGACAGCGTCGAGGAAACCACCGATTTGCGGGCCGCGGGCTGGAAGGCCATGCGGGCCGCCCTGCCCGGCGTGTTCCCCGAGGAGGACGTCGACCTGCGGGACGGTCGCCTCGGGGAGGAACTCGTCGACATCGGCCTCACCGGTGTCTGGGGAGCGCTGTGGGGACGCGAGGGGCTCGCCCCGCGCGACCGCAGCCTGGTCACGCTCGGGATCCTCATAGCCCTCGGGGCCGAGACCGAGCTGAAGACCCACGTCCGGATCGCGCTGACGAACGGCCTGACCCAGGACGAGATCGCCGAGGTCATCTACCACGCCAGCGGCTACACCGGGTTCCCGCGGGCGGTCGCCGCCCGCACCGCCGCCCGCGAGGCGCTGGAGGGCTGAAGGCCCGCCCGGGTCCTTCCGCCCGGGTGTCCCCACCCGGATGTCAGCGAGCGGGGGCCCCACACCGAGCACACGAGGAGCACACATGTCACTTCAGGGAAAGGTCGCGGTCGTCACCGGCGGCGCGCGGGGGATCGGGCACGGGATCGCGACCGTGCTCGCGGCCGAGGGGGCCGCGGTGGCGGTCTGGGACCTGAACACCGAGGGCGCCGAGAAGACCGCCGCGGAGATCCGGGCGGCGGGCGGCACGGCCGTCGCGGTGGGCGGTGACGCCGCCGACGCGTCCGCCGTGGCCCGCTCCGCGGCGCGCACCCGCGACGAACTCGGGCCGGTCACCATCCTCGTCAACAACGCGGGGACGACCGCCTACGAACCCTTCACCCAGATCGGCGAGGCGTCCTGGGACCGCATGATCGGCATCAACCTCAAGGGACCGTTCCTGGTCACCCAGGCGCTGGTGCCCGACATGCTCGAGGCGGGCTGGGGCCGGATCGTCAACATCTCCTCGTCCTCCGCCCAGACCGGTGCGCCCGCCATGGCGCACTACGCGGCCTCCAAGGGCGGCGTCATCGGCCTCACCAGGGCGCTGGCCGTCGAGTACATCGACAAGGGCATCACCGTCAACCACGTCCCGCCGGGGTTCATCGACACCCCGCTGGTGCGCCAGGGCCCCGTCGACGTGGACGCCGTCGCGGCCACCATGCCGATGAAGCGGGCCGGTACCCCCGAGGACGTCGCGCACGCGGTGGCCTACCTCGCCTCGCCGGCGGCGGGCTATGTGACGGGTCAGACGGTCAGCGTCAACGGCGGGCGCTACCTCGCCTGACCGACCGCCCCCGTCTTCACCCGGAACACAGCACCGACACCGCAGCAACGCCGTACTGGAGCCGAGAATGAGCATCGACGACGACGTCAGGGCCCCGGCCCGCGTCCTGGTGGTGGGCGCCTCCGCGTCCGGACTGACCACCGTGGAGACCCTGCGCCGCAAGGGCTACAAGGGCCGGATCACGGTGCTCGGCGACGAGCCGCACGCGCCGTACGACCGGCCGCCGCTGTCCAAGCAGGTGCTCTGCGGGGCATGGGAGCCGGAGCGGGCCGCACTGCGCGCCCCGGACGTGCTGTCGGCGCTCGACGCCGAGTTCGTCCTGGGCGACCCGGCGGTCTGCCTCGACCGGGCGTCGCGCGGTGTCCGTACGGAATCCGGGCGGGAACTGCGGGCGGACGCCATCGTCATCGCCACGGGGGTAAGGGCCCGGCGCCTGCCCGGCTCGGAGGACCTCGCCGGCGTCCATGTACTGCGCACCCTCGACGACGCGCTGGCGCTGCGCGCCGGTCTGCTCGCCGGCACCCGGCTCGTGGTCGTCGGCGAGGGCGTGCTCGGCTCCGAGATCGCGGCCACCGCGCGGACCCTGGGTCTGGACGTCACGCTTGCCGGACCGCTGTCGGCGCCGATGGCGCTCCAGGTGGGCACGCTGGTGGCGGGCGTGCTGGCCGGACTGCACACCGAACGCGGCGTGCGGCTCCGGCTCGGCAACGGCGTGGTCGGACTCACCGCGCAGGGCGGCCGGGTCACCGGCGTCCGGCTCGCCGGCGACGAGGTGCTGCCGGCCGACGTGGTGGTCGTGGCGATCGGTGCCTCCCCGGCGACGGACTGGCTCGCCGACAGCGGGCTGGAACTCGACAACGGGGTGGTGTGCGACTCCCGCTGCCGGGCGGATCAGGGCATCTACGCCGTCGGCGACGTGGCCCGCTGGCACCACGAGGGCCTCGGCAGGCTCGTCCGTCTGGAGAACCGGACCAACGCCACCGAACAGGCCATGGCCGTCGCCGGGGAGATCCTCGGCGCGGACCGGCCGTACGCGCCCGTGCCGTACTTCTGGACCGACCAGTACGACGCCAGGCTCCAGGTGCACGGCTTCCTGCCCCCGGACGCCGAAGTGGACGTCGTCGAGGGCGATCTGACGACCCGTCGCTTCGTCGCCCGGTACCGCAGCGAAGGCCGGGTGACCGGGGTGCTCGGCTGGAACATGCCCAAGCAGGCCCGCATGCGCCGACAGGAGATCGTCGACGGTCTCGACGCTCCCGCCCCGACCCACTGAACGATCAGGAGAGATTCCCATGAAGGTTGTCGTCGACGAGGAGAAGTGCGTCGCCGCCGGGCAGTGCGTGGCCGCCGCCATGGACGTGTTCGACCAGCGCGAGGACGACGGCATCGTCGTCCTGCTGAACGAGAACCCGGCGGCCGAACTGTCCGAGGACGTCCGCAACGCCGCCGCCGTGTGCCCGGCGCTCGCGATCCGCCTCGAGGAGTAGACCCCGCGAAGTCCACCCCTTCGCCCACCCCCACCACCAAAGGACCATCCATGGCTGAGGCAGACACCCGGGACGCCCCCGACGAGTCCCTCTACTTCTACCAGGACGAACGGGACGCCAAGTGCCCCTTCGCGCCGCCGCCCGGACTGCGCGCCCTGAACGACAGGGCTCCCGTGTCCCGGGGCCGGATCTGGGACGGCAGCACCCCCTGGCTCGTCACCGGCCACGCCGCCCAGCGCGCCATCCTGTCCGACCCCCGGGTCAGCTCGGACGACAAGCGGCCGGGATTCCCGTATCCCAACCGGGCCATGGCGGAGACCGCCCATCACCACCCGCTCACGATCTTCAACGCCGACGGCGCCGACCACACACGCATCCGCCGCATGATGACCCGCCCGTTCACCCGCCCCCGGATGGAGGCGCTGCGGCCGGACATCCAGAGGTTCACCGACGAGCTCATCGACAAGATGCTGGCGGGTCCCAAGCCGGTGAACCTGGTGACGGCGCTGTCGCTGCCGCTGCCCTCGCTGATGATCTGCGCGCTGCTCGGAGTGCCGTACGAGGACCACGACTTCTTCCAGGAGCACGCCTCCTTCGCCACCCGGAGCGACAAGACGGCCGAGGACGACCGCCGGGCGAGCGAGGCACTGGGCGGCTACCTGGCCGGACTGCTCCAGAAGAAGATGGACGAACCCGCGGACGACGTCCTCTCGGACTTCGCCGCGCGGATCAAGGCGGGTGACCTCACCCTTCCCGAGGCCACCCTGCTCTCCATGATCCTGCTGATCGCCGGTCACGAGACCAGCGCGACCATGATCACGCTGGGCACCGCACTGCTGCTGGAGAACCCCGACCAGCTCGCCCGGCTGCGCGAACTCGAGGACACCCGGGACGCCGCGAACGCGGTCGACGAGATCCTGCGCTACCTGACCGTCGCGATGTTCGGACAACGGCGCATCGCGTCCGAGGACTTCGAGTTCGAGGGCGCGCAGATCAAGGCGGGCGACGGCATCGTCGTCCCGCTGCCCGCCGGCAACTGGGACCCGGAGGCCTTCCCCGAGCCGGAGAAGCTCGACCTGACCCGCAAGGCGAACCACCACCACGCCTTCGGCTGGGGCATCCACCAGTGCCTGGGCCAGCAGCTCGCCCGGATCGAGCTCCAGGTCGTCTTCGGCACGCTGTACCGGCGCGTCCCGACCCTGCGCCTCGCGGTCGCGCGCGACGACCTCGAGTTCCGCCCGGCCGACGCGCTCGCCTTCGGCATCAAGGAGCTGCCGGTGACCTGGTAGCCCGGGCATCGCCGCATCGCCGCATCGCCGCATCGCCGCATCGCCGCGTCGCCGCAGGCGCTCCGGCGCCGACCGGCAGGTCCCGCCCGCCCGTCCGGGCGGGACCGGCCATCGCATCCGCGACCGCAGTACAACACCGCAGTACAACAGGAGTCAGGCATGAGCGAGTTGAGCTTCGAAGGACGCGTAGCGGTCGTCACCGGCGCGGGCCGGGGGATCGGCCGGGCCCACGCCCGCCTGCTGGCGGAGCGCGGTGCGAAGGTCGTCGTCAACGACCTGGGCGGATCCATGGAGGGCGACGGGGCGGACACCGGCCCCGCGCAGAAGGTCGCCGGGGAGATCGTCGCGGCGGGAGGCGAGGCCGTCGCCGACACCAGCGACGTGTCCACGCAGGCCGGCGCGGAGGCGATCATCGGCTCGGCGATCGAGCACTTCGGGCGCATCGACATCCTCGTCAACAACGCGGGGATCATCCGGTGGGCCGGCCTTCCCGAGGTCGACGCGGCGAACCTCGAACGCCACCTCGCCGTACACCTCGTCGGCTCGTTCAACACGCTGCGCGCCGCCTGGCCGCACTTCGTCGGGCAGCGGTACGGCCGGGTCGTGCTGACCACCTCCAGTGGCCTGTTCGGGCTCGACAACAACCTGTCGTACGCGGCGGCGAAGGCGGGCACGGTCGGGCTTGCCCGCAGCGCGAAACTGTCCGGCGAGCCCCACGGGATCAAGGTGAACCTGATCGCGCCCGCGGCGATGACCCGGATGGGCGGCGGCCCCGAAGAGGAGCCCGCCGAGGCGGCCCCCGGTATGCCGTACATGCCGTCGGACGCGGTGGCCCCGATGGTGGCGTACCTCGCGCACGAAAACTGCCCGGTCAACGGGGAGATCTACACCGCGGGCGCCGGCCGCTTCGCGCGCCTGTTCATCGCGTCGACCGAGGGCTACGTCCACGAGGGCGACTCCGTGACCGTCGAGGACGTGGCGGGGAACTGGGACGCCATCAACGACGAGAAGGGCTACTACGTGCCGTCGGACCTGATGGCCTGGTCGGGCGCGTTCCTGAAGCACCAGTTCACACCGAGCGCCGATTCGGCGAACGCGTAGGGGGCGAAGGCTTTACGGCTGCACGGTGTACGACCGCACGGGGTGCGGCCGTTCGGCTCCACGGCTGGCGGGGGTGACGCCCCGCCGGCGTGGCATGGCCGGTGGCGGCTGTGGTTGTGGCCGTGGCCGAACGCTGACGGCCGTGAGGCGGACGAGGTGGCCGAGGGCCGGGCGGAAAGCCCGGCCCTCACGGCGTTTCGCCGCGCGCGTCGCAGGGGCCGAGGGATCCTGCCGGGTGCCGGGTGCCGGGTGCCGGGTGCCGGGTGCCGGGTGCCGGGTGCCGGGCCGGGCCTACCACCTGCGGTCTGGGCCCACGGCCACTTGTTCGGGGCCGCCTGGGCCTGAGGTGTTCGGGCGGCGGTGTTCGGGCGGCCGGGGCGGTCCGTTGCCTGCGGAGTTCGGCCTGCGCTGCCGGGGTTACGGCGGCCGACTACCAGGGTTGTGGGGCCCGTTGAGTGGCGGCACGCGCAGCCGCCGCGCGGAGCGAGACACCGCGGCAAGCGCGAACGAAGCGGGTCGGCGCAAGGCGGCACGCAGTGTGGGTGGGGTATGCGGCGCGGGTGGAGGCGGCATGCGGCCCGCGCCGGGAAGGCAGGCAGCGCGGGTGAGGCAGCACGGGGCCCGGCGCGATGCGGCACGCAGGGCGAATAGAGGCGGCACGCCGCCCGCGCCGGGGAGGCGAGCGGTGCGGGTGCGGCGGCAGCCGGGGAGGCGAGCGGTGCGGGTGCGGCGGCAGCCGGGGAGGCGAGCGGAGCGGTCCCGTGCGGGCACGCCGGGGCGGCGTGATCAGGCCGCCTGGCCGACCTCCGCCTCGTCGAGGCGCTTGCTCCGGGGGATGAGAAGCACGAGCAGCGCGCCCAGGGCGCAGCATCCGACGACCAGCCAGAGACCGTTGGTGAACCCGGTGTCGAGATAGAACTGGGTGCCCTTGAGGATCGCGCCGTGCTGGGCCATCACGACGAAGGCCAGCTGGGAGACGATGATCTGTGCGACGCCCTGGCCGAGCGTCTGCGCGCCGTTGGCCAGCGCCTGCTCCTCGGGGGTGACCACCTCGATGATCATGATGGGCACGATGGCCATGACCATGCCGGTGCCGATCCCGGCGATCACCCCCATCTCCACGATCTGCGCGGCGGTGCGGTGCAGGTGCGTGCCGATGCCGTAGCCGACGACCGTGAGCACGGATCCGGTGCCCAGCAGGATGCGCGCGTCCATCCGGCGGGCGAGCCAGCCGGTGCCGACGGCCGCGAGGATGATCATGGCGCTGATCGGGCTGGTGACGATGGCGTTGTGGGTGCCGGACCAGCCCAGGCCCTCGGAGACGGTCGGGATGCTCGGCATCAGTATCAGCAGCTGGATCACCACGCCGACGGCGCTGAGCGAACCGGCGGCGATGGACGTGGCCAGCAGGACGGTCCACACCGGACGACGCCGGGTCATGGACGGCGGGAACAGCGGTTCGGCCACCCGGCGCTCGACGAGCACGAAGGCGAACAGCGCGATCAGTGCCCCGGCGACGTAGGCGGCGAACCTGCCGCTGTCCCAGCCCCAGTGCGATCCCTGGCCGACGGCGTACACGAGCGCGGTGATGCCGCCGCCGAGCAGGAGTCCGCCGATCCAGTCCATCCGGCCGCCCGCCGCGCGGATCGGGCTCTCGGGCACGAAGGCGGCCACCAGGACGAAGCTCGCCGCGGTGCTGACGGCCATGAACCACAGCACACCGCGGAAGCCGTGGTCGTCCAGCAGCCAGCCGGACAGGAACGGCCCGCCGAAGGCGACGAGACCGACGCCGCCCGCGAGGATCCCGCTGGCGAGTCCGACCCAGCGGCGGGGGAACACGTCGCGGGTGATCGCGTAGGCGAGCGGGGCGGTGGCCGCGTAGATGCCGGCGATGCCGCGACCGATCAGCAGCGTGCGGTAGTCGGTGGCGACGGCGGCGATCAGATCGCCCACGAAACCGAGTCCGGTGGCGACGAGCAGGACACGCTTCTTGCCGAAGAGGGCCGCGGCCTTGACCGCGAAGGGCAGGAAGAAGGTCCCGGTCAGCAGGGTCATCAGGGTGAACCAGGCGATCTCGGTGGTCCGGAAGTGGATCGCCACATCGGCCTGCGCGATGCCGGACAACGCGGCCATGAGGGCGACCAGTTGGACGGTCCACACAAGCGCCACGACCATCAGGACGTTACGCGTGGAGGAGGATCTCTCCTCCCGGGCCGGCGGAGCGGCGGTGGGTGTCTGCGACATCGGGGGCCTTCCATGGGTGAGCGGAGAACCAGAAGGCGGCTCTGGTCCGGGCAGGGACGGGGAGCCCTCGGCGGGGTGCCGGCGATCGCTCGGTCACACCGGCCCGAGGGCTGACGGACCGGGAGGCACGGGACGAGGGCGCGGTGCGCCGTGGTCACGGGCGGAGGCAGGTGTGACGCCCGTCTGAAGCTTCGGTGCGGCTGCCGGAAAGATAGACCCAACGGTCGGTACAATCAATGAGCCGCACAGAAAAAGGGACCCTGCAGCCGACAGGTGCCGTGCGGCACCCCCTCCCGCCGCCGTGACCAGCGCGTTCCGCCTCCCAGCCGGCCGGACACACCACGAACCGCAGTCGGCCTCCGTCCCGCTCAGTGGGACGCTTCAGCGCTCCACCCGTCCGAGTCGCCCGGACGCGCGTGGTGGGGGGCGCGGGTTCCCGGCCGACCGCCGCTGTCCGGCCCCGAGTCGGCGGTGTGGAACCCCTTGGTGATTCCTTGGCCCGTCGCACACTCGTCGTACCGTCGACTTTCACACCCGCGTCACCCGGCCCTTCCCTGACGTTCGGTGCCCTTGGAACACTTCGTGGCGCGCGCATTGCGTCACGAACCGGCAGGCGCAGCCCCTTCCGTACGAGAGGTGCCTCACCCATGCCCGAAGTCAACCGGCGCCGATTCCTCCAACTGGCGGGCGCTACCACGGCGTTCACCGCTCTCTCCAACAGCATCGAACGCGCCGCCGCGCTGCCCGCCAACCACCGCACGGGGTCGATCGAGGACGTCGAGCACGTCGTCGTCCTCATGCAGGAGAACCGCTCCTTCGACCACTACTTCGGCAAGCTGCGCGGCGTCAGGGGCTTCGGCGACCCGCGCCCGGTCACCCTCGCGAACGGCAAGTCGGTCTGGCACCAGCCGGACGGCTCCGGCAAGGACGTCCTCCCGTTCCACCCGGACGCCGACGACCTGGGTCTCGCCTTCATCCAGGACCTCCCGCACGGCTGGAACGACGGCCATGTCGCCTTCGACGGCGGCAAGTACGACAAGTGGGTGCCCGCCAAGAGCACCACGACGATGGCCTACCTGACCCGCGAGGACATCCCCTTCCACTACGCCCTCGCCGACAGCTTCACCATCTGCGACGCCTACCACTGCTCCTTCATCGGCTCCACCGACCCCAACCGCTACTACCTGTGGAGCGGTTACACCGGTAACGACGGCAAGGGCGGCGGCCCGGTCCTCGGCAACGACGAGGCCGGCTACAGCTGGACGACGTACCCCGAACGCCTGGAGCAGGCCGGGGTCTCCTGGAAGATCTACCAGGACGTCGGCGACGGCCTGGACGCGGCCGGCAGCTGGGGCTGGATCCAGGACGCCTACCGCGGCAACTACGGCGACAACTCGCTGCTGTACTTCAAGCAGTACCAGGACGCCAAGCCCGGCGACCCGCTGTACGACAAGGCCCGCACCGGCACCGACGCCCGCAGGGGCGAGGGCTTCTTCGACCAGCTGAAGGCGGACGTCAAGGGCGGAAAGCTGCCGCAGATCTCCTGGATCGCCGCCCCAGAGGCCTTCACCGAACACCCCAACTGGCCCGCGAACTACGGCGCCTGGTACGTCGCCCAGGTCCTGGACGCGCTCACCGCCGACCCGAAGGTGTGGGCGAAGACGGCGCTGTTCGTCACCTACGACGAGAACGACGGCTTCTTCGACCACCTGCTCCCGCCGTTCCCGCCGGCCTCGGCCGCGCAGGGCCGGTCGACGGTCGACGTCGGCCCGGACCTCTTCAAGGGGGACAGCAGTCACACCGCCGGCCCCTACGGGCTCGGCCAGCGCGTGCCCATGCTCGTCGTCTCGCCCTGGAGCAAGGGCGGTTACGTCTGCTCCGAGACCCTCGACCACACCTCGGTCATCCGGTTCATGGAGCGCCGCTTCGGCGTCCACGAGCCGAACATCTCGCCGTGGCGGCGCGCGATCTGCGGCGATCTGACCTCCGCGTTCGACTTCTCCCGCCCGGACACCCGGCCGGTCGCCCTGCCGGACACCGACGGCTACGAGCCCCCGGACAAGAACCGCCACCCCGACTACGTACCCACCCCGCCGGCCCACCCCGTCCTGCCGAAGCAGGAGCGCGGCACGCGACCCACCCGTCCGCTCAGGTACGCGCCCGCCGTGGACGCCGCGGTGGATCCGACCGCCGGTACCCTCACCCTCACCTTCGCCTCCGGGGCCAAGGCCGGCGCCGCCTTCCTGGTCACCTCGGGGAACCGCACCGACGGCCCGTGGAGTTACACCACGGAGGCGGGCCGGACCGTCTCCGACACCTGGAACTCGGCCTACTCGGGCGGCTCGCACGACCTGACCGTGCACGGCCCGAACGGATTCCTGCGCGCCTTCAGGGGGACGGGCAGGGCGGCAGGGTCCGAGGTGGCCGCCCGGCACACCGGCGACGGCCTCGAACTGACCTTCACCCACCGGGGTTACGGCACGGTGGAGCTGAAGGTGGCCGACGGGTACGGCGGCCGTCCCACGTCCGTCAGGCTGCGGCCCGGCGCCGTGGTCAGGCGCACCCTGGACCTGCGGGCGAGCCGGCGGTGGTACGACCTCACCGTCACCTCCACCGCCGACCCGGCGTTCCTGCGGCGGCTCGCCGGACACGTCGAGAACGGGCTGCCCGGCGTCAGCGACCCGGCCATCGTCACGGAGTGACCCGCTCGGTTCCCCAAGTCACGGTGAATGCGCGGTGAACACCGCATCGTGGGGGCTGGTCAGGTCCAGGTGGGATCGGGGTAATGTGCCCCGGTGACCACGCAATCGAACACACCTTCAGGTTGGTATCCGGACCCGCACGGGGCGGACCGGACCCTGCGGTACTGGGACGGCGCCCAGTGGACCGAGCACACGCACGCGGACGACAAGGGCGGGCCCGCGCCGCAGGTGCCGCAGCAGGCGGGGCCGGACGACCGGGTCCGACGCCAGGTGCAGCAGCAGGCCGGGGTCGCGGCGGGCGGCCCCGGCGGCGGCACGCTGTTCAGTGAGCCGGTGCTGGTGGTGAACCAGAAGGCCAAGCTGATCGAGCTGACCAACGAGTACAAGGTCATGGACCAGCAGGGCAACCAGCTCGGCTCGGTCATCCAGGTCGGCCAGAGCGCGCTGCGCAAGATCCTGCGCTTCGTCGCCAGCGTCGACCAGTACCTGACGCACCGGCTGGAGATCCGTGACGTCCACGGGCAGCCGGTGCTGCTGTTGACGCGTCCGGCGAAGGTCTTCAAGTCGCGGGTGGTCGTGACGCGCCCCGACGGGCAGCCGGTGGGTGAGATCGTCCAGCAGAACGTCTTCGGGAAGATCAACTTCGCCATCAACGCGGACGGCCGGCAGATCGGCGCGATCAAGGCGGAGAACTGGCGGGCGTGGAACTTCGCGATCGTCGACCACGACGACAACGAGGTCGCCCGGATCACCAAGACCTGGGAAGGCCTCGCCAAGACGATGTTCACCACCGCGGACAACTACGTCCTGCAGATCCACTACCAGCTGCCCGAGCCGCTGCTGAGCCTGGTCGTCGCCACGGCCCTCACCGTGGACACCGCGCTCAAGCAGGACGCACGCGGCCTGGGCTGAGGTCCTCCGCGCAGATGTGATGCCGCACGCGGCACGGGGTGAGGTCCTCCGCGCAGATGTGATCGATGCCGCACGCGGCCTGGGCTGAGGCCCTCCGCGCAGATGTGACGCCCCCCGGTACTGCTCGAGGGAGCGTCACGTCTGCGCGCGTGCGCTACAGCGGGGTGAGGTGCTCCGGGCCGGTCGTCGGCCGCGGCAGCAGCGCCGGTTCGGCCGACGCGGTCTCCGGCCGCAGGGCCAGCACCGCCGCCACGGGGTGATCCTCGTCCGGGACGGCACCGGGTTCCGGCGTGGCCCGTGACAGCAGGACCACACCCCACCCCGCGACCCCCGCTCCCGCGAGTGCGAGGAGCACACCCGCCGCCCCGCCCTGGAGGCGTTCGCCCAGGAGCGCGAGGCCGATCGCCGCGGCGGCCACCGGGTTCGCCAGGGTCACCATCGCCAGCGGTGCGCCGAGGCCACCCCGGTAGGCGGTCTGCGACAGCAGCAGCCCGGCCGTCGCGAAGGCCGCGACCAGCAGCGCCACCCCGATCACCTGCACGCTGAGCAGCGGACCCGAACGGTCCGTCGCGGCCACCGTCACGGTCTGGGTGAGCGCCGAGGCGACCCCCGAGGCGAAGCCGGACGCAGTCGCGTGCCGCAGTCCCGGCCTGGCGCCGCGCCGGGCCAGCAGCCCGATGAGCGCCGCGGTCGCTCCCGCCACCCCGACCGCTTCCGGCAGGCTCAGGACGTCCGCGGGAGCCGGGCCCGACGCGGTGACCAGGATCGCGGCCAGGCCGGCCAGGGTGAAGGCGGTGCCCCGCCACTCGGCGGCGCTGACCCGGCGCCCGGCGACCCGCGCGCCCATCGGCACCGCCGCGACCAGGGTGAGCGCGCCGAGCGGCTGCACCACGGTGAGCGGTCCGTACTTGAGCGCGACCACGTGCAGCAGCGCGGCTCCGGCGTTCAGCCCCACCGAGCACCACCAGGCACCGTTGCCGAGCAGACGCAGCAGTCCCGTGCCGGGGTGCCGGGAGGCGAGCCGCTCCTGGGCGACGGCGGCGGCCGCGTAGGCGACGGCGGAGAAGAGGGACAGGACGACGGCGATCAGGGTGGCGTTCATCGGCCCGCTCCCACGAGAACCGGCTTCTCGGCCGGGACGACAGTGCGCGCACCGGGTCCCACCGGGGTGGCCGTGCGCCGGGGTGCGTGGATCAGCGTGAGCGCGAGGCCGAGCAGCGCACCCGCCGCGATCGCGTCGAGCCAGTAGTGGTTCGCGGTGCCCACGATCACCAGCAGGGTCAGCAGCGGATGCAGCAGCCACACCCACCGCCACCGCGACCGGGTGGCGACGACGAGGCCGATCGCGACCATCAGGGCCCAGCCGAAGTGCAGCGAGGGCATGGCGGCGAACTGGTTCGACAGGTGGTCGGTCCGCGGCGGGCCGTAGACCGACGGCCCGTACACGCGCGCGGTGTCGACCAGTTCCGTCGCCGCCAGCATCCGTGGCGGGGCGAGCGGGAAGGCGAGGTGCAGCACCAGGGCGGCGGCGGTGACCGCGGCCAGTACCCGGCGGGCCCACACGTAGTGGGCCGGGCGCCGCAGGTAGAGCCAGATCAGGAAGGCCAGGGTGGCCGGGAAGTGCACGGTCGCGTAGTAGGTGTTCGCGACCTTGGCCAGGATGTCGCCGTGCAGCAGCAGGGACTGCACGGAGCCTTCTCCGGGCAGCCGCAGCAGGCGTTCGACGTGCCACACGTCCCGTGCGTTGCGGAAGGCCTCGCCGGTGTGGCCGGCAGCCAGCTGCCGACCCAGCTTGTAGACGAGGAAGAGCCCTGCGACAAGCAGGAACTCGCGGACTATGGGCGGCCGCGCCGGTGTGGCCGGCTCCGCTTTGGCAGGCTCGGTGCGGGCATTCATCCCCCGGCCCCTTCACTGACGGTGGTGCGGTGAGGTGGTGCTGCCGTGCTCGTGACTCGTGCATACACCATCGATACGATGTCGTACCGATACGTCAGTGTACCGATACGCAGGCGTACCGGTACACTGACGTATCGATTGATGTGCGCCACACTGGACAGAGGCTCCCGCCGGGGCCTCGAGGCAAGCCGGAGAAACGGTGGAGAAGGAGAGGGGTCGGCAGATGACGTCGCAGGCAGCGGACGGGCCCGAGTCGGTCGCCGCCACGAGCCGCTCCAAGCTCACGCCCGAGCGTGAGCAGGAGTTCTTCGACGCCGTCCTCGACCAGGTCCGTGAATGCGGGTACGAAGCCGTCACCATGGAGGGCATCGCCGCCAGCACCCGGTGCAGCAAGTCCACGCTCTACCGGCAGTGGAAGACCAAGCCCCAGTTCGTGGTGGCCGCCCTGCGCTCCCGTCGACAGGCCAGGCTGGCCGGCATCGACACCGGCTCGCTCGCCGAGGACCTGCGGGAGGCCGCCCGGGCCACGGGTCGCTGGTCCACGAACGACACCAAGCTGCTGCAGGCGCTCGGCCACGCCGTCAACGGTCACGAGGACCTCGCCCGGGCGCTGCGCGAGGCGATCGTCCACCCCGAGATCGAGGCGCTGCGGGAGATCCTGCGGCGCGGGGTCGAACGCGGCGAGATCGCCGGCGACCATCCGGCGCTGGAGTACGTCCCTGCGCAGATGTTCGGAGTGATCCGCGCCCGTCCCGTCGTCGACGGGGAGTACGCCGACCAGGAGTACCTGGTCCGCTTCGTGGAGGCCGCCGTGCTGCCGGCGCTCGGTCTCACCTAGGGATCGACACGGAGTCCGACACAGAGATCAGCACCTGACTCAGGCCGCCGTCCACGGGATGACTGGACGGTGACCTGTCTCGCGCCGCACCGTGGGGACGGGGGCGGCGCGCACCACCCGGCCGGGTGGGGTCCCCTTGAGCGGAGGGGCGCCCCACCCGGCCGGCCGTGTCAGACGTCCTGCCCGCTGCCGCCGCCGGTCGACACCTTGATGCCCTGGGTGACGGTGTCGATGACCGACGCGCTCTGATCGGCGTCGAGCCCGAAGCGGAGCACCACCAGCCGCTTGCCGTCCGCGGGCGCCGGGAACGCCAGCGATTCGACGATGCCGTCCGCGCCCTTGCTCGTGACGGCCTTCCAGCGCACCAGGTACCCCTTCTGCCCGGCCACCGTCACCGCCTTGGAGGCGAGTACCTGGTGCGAGGTGATCGCGCCGTACGTCGTGCCGCCGTAGGACTCCTCGGCGTTGGCCGAGATGTCCGCCTTCGCGACCTCCTCGGCGGTGTCGCCCTTGGTCTTCAGCACCTCGACGGGCGCCGAGTACACGCCCCCCTTGGTGCAGGTCTTCGAGGTGTCGCCCGGGCACTTGTAGGAGGAGTCGGAGGTGATCTGCGCACCCACGCTCAGCTCCTGGCCGGTCCAGCCGGCCGGGATGGGGATGCTGATGCCGTTCAGCGCGTCGGTCACCGAACCGCTCTTGATCTTCGGCGCCTCGGACTCCCCGGGCGCGGGAGAGGCCCCGCCCGAACCCCCGGAACCGTCCGAGCCCCCGGAACCGCCCGAGCCACCCGAACCGCCGGAGTCACCGAAGGGCCCGCCCTGGCCGCCGCTGCCGCCCTGGCCACCCGTGCCGCCGGGTCCGCCCTGCCCGCCCGGCCCCTGGGCCGTGCCGCCGCCACCCGAGCCGTTGTCGTCGGCCAGCGCGTACACGCCGACCCCGATGCCGACGAGGACCGCGACGGCCGCGGCGACGGCTGTGCCCGTCCGCAGCCCGCGCCGCCCGCCCGTGCCCGCCGGCGCCGCGGGATACCCCGGATACCCCGGATGCTGCGGGTACACCGGGTGCGCCCCGTCCGCCGGCGTCTGCGCCGGCGGACCCCATACGGCGGCCGAACCCGCGGCGCGGGTCTGATCCGTCCATGCCTTGCCGTCCCACCAGCGTTCGGTGGCGGGACCGTCACTTGTCTGCCCCGGGTCGGGATACCACCCGGGAGGAGTCACCTGCGTCATGTTCCCACCGTATGAGGCGTCGGTGAAAGCCGGATGAGAGGGAGGGCACTTCGATGAAATCCGTTCCGCGCGCCCCGTCGCCCTTCTGGCGTGAAGTCGACGTCAATTCGGTGCTTGTCACTCGCCGTTGACGTCAGGGGACCACTTCCGCAGGCCCGCCGGGGCGCCCCGGGCCGTCCCGTGTCACTCGTCGAGGCGGACCTGCCCGGACCGCCCTCCGTTCGGGCCTCCGGAGGGCTACGCTCGACGTCGGTACGTCGTTCGGGCGACTTGGGGAGGTAGCGGGATGACGGAGGTCCGGCCGGCGGCGGCCGCCTCGGCTTCCCTGTGGGAGCGCGAGCAGGAAGTCGCCGCCATCGCGCAGGCGGTGGAGAGGCTCTGCGCCGACCGGTCCTCGTCGGGTCACCTGCTGGTGCTCCGGGGCGAGGCGGGATTCGGCAAGACCGCGCTGTTGGCCGAGACACGCCGCATCGCCGAGAGCCGCGGCTGCGTGGTCTGGTCGGCCCGCGGCGGCGAGACACTGAGGTCCGTCCCCTTCAACGTGGTACGGCAGTTGCTCCAGCCCGCACTGCTGTCCCTGCACCCGGAGGAGGCGCGCGAGTACTTCGGGGACTGGCACGACATCGCCGGCCCCGCCCTCGGCATCGCGGAACCCGGCGAGGGCCACGCCGACCCGCAGGGCGTGTGCGACGGCCTCGTCGCCGCCGTGACCCGGCTGGCCAGGCGCGACTACCCGCTGGTGCTGCTGATCGACGACGCGCACTGGGTCGACCAGGAGACCCTGCGCTGGCTCGTCGCGTTCGTCGAACGCCTCGACGAACTCTCGGTCCTGGTCGTCGTGGCCCGCAGGCCCGGCGAGGTCAAGGGCGACGCCGCCCGCCACCTCGACGCCATCGGCCAGGCCGCGGGCCGCGCCGTCACCAGCCTCAGCGCCCTGACCCCGGCCGCGGTGGCCGGCCTCACCCGCGCCACCCTCGGACCGCACGCCGACGCGGCGTTCTGCCGCGAGGTGTGGGCCGTCACCGACGGCAATCCCTACGAGACCGTCGAACTCCTCGCCAAGGTCCGCGACAGCGAACTGGAAGCGAGCGAGTCCTCGGCCGGTGAACTGCGCGACCTGAACCGCGCGGCCCGCGGCGGCGGTCTCGTCGACCGTCTGGAGAAACTGGGCGTCGACGCCACCAAGTTCGCCATGGCCGCCGCGATCCTCGGCGCCGACATCTCCGTCACCCAGGCGGCCCGGCTCGCCGGACTCGGCCGGGACGAAGCGGTGCGCTGCGCCGAGCTGCTGCGTGCCGCCCGCATCCTCACCGAACCCGTCCCCGGCGCAGTCCCCGCGGGCGACGGCGATCTGGAGTTCGTCCACCCACTGATCGCCTCCGCCGTCTACGACTCCATCCCCGGCGGCCTGCGCACCGCGATGCACGGCATCGCCGCCCAGGTCGTCACCGACGAGGGCAAGGGCCTCGCGGCCGCCTCCCGGCACCTGCTCCAGGTCCATGCGGAGGGCGACGAGGAACTCGTCGAGCAGTTGCGCGAGGCCGCCCGGGAACACCTCGCCGTCGGCGCCCCGGACGCGGCCCGCCGCTGTCTGGAACGCGCCCTGCGCGAACCTCCCGCCCCCGACGTCCATGCGCAGGTGCTCTACGAACTGGGCTGCGCCACCCTCCTCACCGCGCCCGCCAGGACCATCGACCACCTGCGCACCGCCCTCGGCATGCCGGGCCTCGACGGCGCCGAGCGCGTCCACGCCGTCTACCGACTCTCGCAGGCACTCCTGCACAACGACCAGTTGGAGGAGGCCGTCCGCACGGTCGAGGCGGAGGCCGCCCGGCACGCCCCGGGGCCCGCGCGGCTGCGGCTGCAGGCGGTGCAGTACATGTGGGAGGGCGTGCACGCCGGAGAGGCGATCTCACCGCGCCGCTCCGAGAAGCTCGCCGCGCTCGCCGCCACCTGCACCGGCCGGGACAACGCCGAGCGCGCCCTGCTCATCCTGCGCGGCTTCGACGCCATGACCCATGGCGAGAACGCCGAGGAGGTCGTCGAGTTCTGCGACCGCGCCCTCGTCAACGGCGGACTGGCTCCCGGGCTCGGCTGGACCGACCAGGAGTGGGGCATCGAGCTGCTGATGATGCTGGCCAGCTCCTACGCCTACACCGACCGGCTCGACCGCGCCGACGCCCTCTTCAACGAGGCTCTGCGCGCCTATGTGTCCGCCGGCTGGAGCGGCGGCCACCTCGCCCTGGCCCACGCCTACCTGGGCCTGGGACTGCGAAGGCGGGGCCGTCTGAAGGAGGCGGAGGAGTCCCTCAGGCAGTCGCTGCGCGTCGCCGAACGCGTCGGCCGCGGCCTGCCCCTGTACTGGTCGGCGACCTGCAACCTCATCGACACGCTGCTGGTCCGCGGCCATGTCGCCGAGGCCTGGGAGACCGCCGAACAGTACGGATTCGCGCCGCCCTACCCGTCGACGATCGTGCTGCCCGACCCCCGATCGGTGCGCGGCCGGCTGCTGCTGGCCGTCGGCCGCGTCAAGGACGGAATCAACGAGCTGGAGGCGGCCGAGAAGGCGGCCGCCGCACGCGGTCACCTTAACCCGGTGATGGTCCCCTGGGCCGTCGATCTCGCCCGGGCCCTGGCCACCGAGGATCCGGCCCGTGCGAACCGGCTGGTCTCCGAGGCCCGTCGGCAGGCCGAACGCTTCGGCACCGACACCGCGATCGGCGAGGCCCTGCGCTGCGCAGCCGCCCTGGAGACCGGCCAGCGCGCGGTCCGGCTGGCCCAGCAGGCGGTCACCTATCTGGAGTCCTCGCCCTGCCAGTACGAACACGCGGCCGCCCGCGTCGAGTACGGCATCCTCTCCCGCTCCGTGTCCGAGCTGGGCCGGGGCCTGTCACTGGCGCGCTCCTGCGGAGCGGACGGTCTGGTGGACCAGGCGCAGCAAGCCCTGCGAGGCCTGGGCGCGCCCCAGGTGGGCCTCGTACCGGGACAGACACGGAGATAGCCCCGGGACGCCGCCGGTGGAGGTGCCACCGGCGGCGCGTGTCCAAGAACGGCGAAGAACATGCGCCTTCAGGCGTGCCGGGCCGCACCCGGTTCCCGGAACACCCCGCGCCGGTCACCTGCGCCGGTACCCCCGGCGCCGGTCACCTGTGCCGGTCCCCCGGCGCCGGTCACCCGTGCTGGCACACCTGGCGCCCGCCGGGCGGACGGTGCCACCTCGCGGCACAACCCAGGCCGTGCCCGCGCAGTCCCGCCCGGCTCGCGATGCCCGGCAGGCACTTCGCCGGAGGGGTGCCCCCAGCCGCGTAGCCGGGATCGCCACGTACACCCGGTACGAAGGCGCCCCGCCGCTTGCGCTCGCGGGCACCGGACGCCGCGAGTCCTGCCCGCCGGAGGGGCGGCGCCCTATCGAGGTCTGGACCTAGTCGGTCCCGTCCTCCTCCGCCAGCACCCGCTGGGCCGTCGCGAACGCCGAGTTCGCCGCCGGAACCCCGCAGTAGACGGCCGTCTGGAGCAGGACGGCGCCGATCTCCTCGGGCGTGAGTCCGTTGCGCCGGGCCGCCCGCACATGCATGGCCAGCTCGTCGTAGTGGCCGTGTGCCACCAGCGCGGTCAGCGTGATCATGCTGCGCTCGCGGCGGCTGAGCGTGGGATCGGTCCAGATCTCACCCCAGGCGTAGCGCGAGATGAAGTCCTGGTAGCGCGCGGTGAATGCGTTCTGCCGGGCTTGCGCCCGGTCCACGTGCGCGTCCCCGAGCACCTCGCGCCGCACCTCCATGCCCCGCTTCGCCGCGCCGTCGAGATGGGTGCGCAGCACGGTCAGCACGGCCTCGGGGCACTGGGCGGGTGCGAGGTGCGAGGCGCCGGGGAGCTCGACCAGCGCGGCGCCCGGCACCGCGTCCGCGATCTCCCGCAGATGCGCCGGCGGCGTCGCCGGATCCTGGCGCCCCGCGATCAGCAGGGTCCGTACGGCGATCTCCGGCAACCGCTCGCGCAGATCGAACGCGCCCAGCGCGTCACAGCACGCCGCGTAGGCCTCCGGGTCGACGGCGCGATGGTCGGCGACCAGCTCCGGCACGGTGAACCCGGGCGTGAACCAGCGGGCGTTCGCGTTCCCGGCGAGTTCCGCGAGTCCCTCGCGGCGCACCAGCGCGGCCCGCTCCTCCCACGGCCCGGACCCGTTGAAGTGGGCCGACGAGCAGATCACCGCCAGTGACGACACCCGCTCCGGGTGGTGCAGCGCCAGATGCAGACCCACCGCGCCGCCCAGGGACACGCCCGCGTACGCGAACCGCGCCAGGCCGAGCGAGTCGGCCAGCGCCAGCACCAGGGCGGCGAGGTCACCCACGGTGGCTCCGGGACCGATGAGGTCGGCCGCCGAACCCCCGTGCCCGGGCAGGTCCCAGCGGACCACCCGGTGGGTGGCGGAGAGCTCCGGGGCGACCTTGTCCCACAGGGCGTACGAGGTGCCGAGCGAGGGCCCGAGCAGCAGCGGGGGAGCGGAAGCCGGCCCCTCGATAAGGTGGTTGAGCAGCTTCTCGGTCAACGTCGCTCCAGCGCACGGTCGGTGAGGCTCCCGGCGGAGCCGGTGTAACGGGCGGGGTCGGTGAGGTCGTCGAGGTCGACATCCTTCAAGTCGGGCTCACCGGAGAGGAGTTCGCCCAGCGGACGGTCCTCGGCGTAAGCGCGCCGGGCCAGCTCGGTGAGCAGTTCCCTGGCGCGGGCGCGGCCGAGCGCGGCCGACAGTTCGGCGGACAGCCGCTCGGAGACGATCAGCCCGTGGGTGACATCGAGGTGCGTACGCATCGCGTCCGCGTTCACCCGCAGCCCCTCGGTCAGCTCGGCCGCGTCCCGGGCGGCCCCGCCGACCAGTCGCAGCAACTCCCTGAGCGGCTCCCACTCGGCGTGCCAGGCCCCGGCCGGCCGCTCGTCCTCCGCCACCAGCGACCCGTAGAGCGTGGCCGCGAGCTGCGGGGCGCGCCGGGCCGCGGCCGCGATCAGCGTGGACCGCACCGGGTTGGCCTTGTGCGGCATGGCCGAGGAGCCGCCGCCGCTGCCTTCCGTCACCTCGGCGATCTCGGTGCGGGCGAGGGTCAGTACATCCGTCGCGACCTTGCCCAGCGCGCCCGCCGCGATGGCCAGACAGCCGGCCAGGTCGGCGATCGGCGTGCGCAGCGTGTGCCACGGCAACAGGGGTACCCGGAGCCCGAGTTCACGGGCGAACGCGGTGGGCAGCGCGGTCGCGTCGGTGGCGCCGTACGCGGTGAAGGCCGCCAGCGTCCCGGCGGCGCCGCCGAGTTGGGCGGGCAGTGAGTCGCGCACCGCCGTCGTCCGGTCCCGCGCGTCCAGCACCAGCGACCGCCAGCCGGCCGCCTTCAGACCGAAGGTCGTCGGCACGGCGTGCTGGGTGAGCGTCCGGCCCGGCATCGGCGTGTCGCGGTGTTCGGCGGCCAGTCGGGCCAGCGCCCGCTGGACCCGGTCGAGGTCGGCCAGGAGGATGCCGAGGCTGCGTACCGCGACCAGCATCGTCGCCGTGTCCATGATGTCCTGGCTGGTCGCGCCCCGGTGGACGTACGAGCCGTACTCCTCGCCGACCGCCTTCGTCAGGTCGGTGACCAGCGGGATCACCGGGTTCCCGCCGCCACGGGCCCGCTCGGCGAGGGAGCGCGGGTCGAAGTCGCCGTCGTCGGCCGCCGAGGTGACCGCCGCTCCGGCTCCCCGCGGGGCCAGCCCCAGCGACTCCTGGGCGCGGGTCAGTGCGGCCTCGGCGTCGAGCAGCGCCCGCAGGTAGGCGTTGTCGCCGGTCGCGGACGCGGCGGCGGAGCCGGTCCACCCGGGGGCGAGCAGACCGGCGTCGTCGAGGGCAGGTGTCACTGGAACTCCAGGAAGACCGTTTCGCCTTCGCCCTGAAGGCGGATGTCGAAACGGTAGGTCCCCAGTTCGCCGCGCGTGGCGACGAGCGTCTCGCGGCGCGCCGGGCCCACCCGTGTCAGCAGCGGGTCGGTGGTCAGCGCGGCCTCGTCGTCCGGCAGGTAGATCCGGGTGAACAGGTGCACCAGCAGCCCGCGGGCGAACACACAGACGCTCAGGTACGGGGCGCTGTGCCCGCGCTTGCCCGGCCGCAGCGTCCGCGCCGACCAGTGTCCGTTGGCATCCGTCTGAACGCGGCCCCAGCCGGTGAACTCCACGCCGTTGCGGCCGAGGAAGCCACCGCTCGACGCGTCGCGCCGCATCGAGCCGTCGACCCGCGGCACATTGCCCGCGGGGTCCGGACCCCACAGCTCCAGGAACGCGTCCGGCAGCGGGTTGCCCTCCCCGTCGTACACATGGCCCTGGAGCGCGATCGTGTCCGGGTGGCCGAGCGGGGCGATGTCACCGCCGCCGGGGAACGGCAGGGCGTGTCCGTAGAACGGGCCGACCGTGTGCGACGGAGTGGGCAGCACGCTGTCCGGACGGCTTGTGTCGATCTTCGTCATGGCAGGTCAGCGTCCTTCTTCGAGCCAGGTGGCGCGCGGCCCGTCGAGCACGATGTCCCAGTGGTAGCCCATGGAGAACTCGGGCACCGACAGGCTGTGGTCGTACGTGGCGACCAGTCGCTGCCGGGCCGCGTCGTCCGTCACCGACTGGATGATCGGGTCGTACGGGAACAGCGGGTCGCTCGGGAAGTACATCTGCGTCACCAGCCGCTGGGTGAACGCCGTCCCGAACAGCGAGAAGTGGATGTGGGCCGGTCGCCAGGCGTTCAGGTGCTGACGCCACGGATAGGGGCCCGGCTGGACGGTGGTGAAGTGGTAGGAACCGCTGTCGTCCGTCAGGGTGCGGCCGACGCCCGTGAAGTTCGGGTCCAGCGGAGCGTCGTGCTGTTCGCGCTGGTGGGCGTAGCGGCCCGCCGAGTTGGCCTGCCAGATCTCGACCAGCTGACCGCGGATCGGCCGCCCGTCACGGTCCAGCAGCCGGCCGGAGACCGTGATCCGCTCCCCGATCGGCTCACCGTGGTGCTGCCGGGTGAGGTCGTTGTCGATCTCGGTGATGTCCCGTTCGCCGAAGGCGGGGGAGACCAGCTCCACCAGCTCCGGGTCCTTGGTCACGTCGATGGTGACCGGCGGCTGCCGCGGGTGGCGCAGCACCGACGAGCGGTACGGCGCGTAGTCGCGGCGCGGCTGGTGCTCGACGGGCGCGCCGTCGGCGATCCGCTTCTCGTAGGCGGCGTGCTCGGCCGCGATCTCCTGGTCGATGTCGGCTTGCGTGAGAGTCATGGGAGTTCCCGGAATTCCTAACGTTCGAGGACGGGGGCGAGGCCCTGGCCCACGCCGATGCAGAGGGTGGCGCCCCTGACGCCGCCGCCCCGTCGGGAGAGCTGGTGGGCGACCGTGCCGGCGAGCCGGGCACCATAGGCGCCGAGCGGACGACGGAGGGCGACGCCGCCGCCCTGCGGGTGGAGGACCGTCGGGTCGGACTCGGGCCACCCGGCCACCCGACCGGGCGCCCGGGCCGCGAAGGCCTCGTTCGGCACGCCGTTCCGCCCGGATCCACCCACCGCCGGGGACGCGCAGTCCGGCACCTCGGCCACCGCCTCCAGGGCCGTGGCGACCACCTCGTCCATCCGTGAAGCCCCATCCCGTCAGTGCCCCTCGGCGTCAATTAATCAGGGCACTGACTAATTCTTCGAGGCCCCTCACACGCTGCCATCGAGGGGTGGAGCAGTCAAGGCCCCAGGCGAGAGGTCTGTGCAGGGTCACTCGGGCGCGAGACTCGGTCGGCCGCACGCGCTATCGTTCAGTGCACCAATGAAATCTCGGGTTGAATCTCACGTTGCATCCCACGCTGAGGAGCGCACATGGCCGCGGTGGACCTCACCAGCCACCCCGGGCACCTGGCCCGGCGGCTCCAGCAGGCGCACTACCTGCTGTGGAACACGATGGTCTCCGAGGAGATCACCTCGCCGCAGTTCGCGGTCCTCAACGCGCTCGTCGCCGAGCCGGGCCTCGATCAGCGCACGGTGGGGGAGCGGGTGGGCCTCGACCGCTCCACCATCGCCGAGGTGATCGGCAGGCTCACCCGCCGGGACCTCCTCGACAAGGTCCGCGACCCGCAGGACGGGCGCCGCTTCCTGCTGGGACTCACCGACGAAGGACAGCGCACCCACCGCAGGCTGACCGTGCGCACGGCCCGGATGAACCAGGTCTTCCTGTCCCCGCTCTCGGCCGCGGAACAGACCCTGTTCCTCGAGCTCATCCAGCGGGTCTCGGACGCGGCCGAGGGGCTGCGCAATCCGGGGGAAACCCTGGGGCCGCGCAATCCGGGGCAGGCCCTGGTCGCCCCGTCCTGACCGCGGGTCTTCCGTCCTGACCGGGTGTTCCCGTCCTGGCCAGGTGCCCCGTTCAGGCCGGGTGTCTCCCGTCGAGGTCCCTGTCCGGGCCCTCGTCCGGGCCCTTGTCCGGACGGGCGCGCCGGTCACGGCGTCTGTGCGAACACCACCCACACCTGGCCCTGGGCGAAGACGGCCGGACTGCCGTCGCCGGCCGAGAACTCCGTGCCGTCCGCGGCCGTCGGCCGCTTCCAGTTCACGTCGTACGCCCGCCCGTCACGCAGCACCCGCGCCTTCCCCGTGCCCACCGTCTCGGTGTACGGCGTGTTGTTGCCGAGGAAGTCGTGGAAGCCCGACGCGCGCACCCTCACGTACTGCACGACCACCGTGGCCGGGGCCACCCGCTGCCCGTCGGCCGTCACGGTGGGCGCGCCGTCCGTCGAGACCAGCCAGCGCGCCAGGCCGGCGGACCACGTGAAGGTGAAACGGGCCGCCGGGTAGCGCACGGTCAGCGAGGGCTCCGCCGTACCGCCGGAAGGCGCGGCGCCGTAGCGGAACCCGGTGGTGAGCGCGGCTGCGCCCGGCGCGGAGGGCAGCAGGCGGCTCGGGCGCAGGAAGAGGTTGTGCGGTGCGGCCCGGTCGGAGCCGCGGTAGTAGGCGCCGGACGACTCCTCAGGAGTGACGGCATCCAGCGGCGCCCGGTCGATCAGTGGCAGCAGCTTGCCCTGCGCGCCGGAGAACGCCAGCACCGGCTCGTGGAACTGGCGCAGCAGCTCCAGATCGGACTCGCGGGCGCTGCGCACGGGGCCGACGGCCTTCGGCAGCTTGGTCGCGTAGACGGCCATCAGCCGGCTCAGCCCGCCCTCGACCTGCTCGGCGTACACGATGTCCGCGGAGTCGAGGCCGGTCTGCGGCCGGGCGTCGGGCGCGTTGTCGATCTTCACGGCGAGCACGGAACCGGCGACCGCGGTGGGGCCGGTGCCGCTCGGGCTCGGCTTCACCGACGGACTGCGGCCGTCGTCCGGCGAGGGCTCGCGGCTCGTCGTGCAGCCCGCCGCGAGGGATATCGCGAGTGTGGTGGCCAGCAGCGCCGCGACCACCGCGGAGTGTGTGGCGCGCACGGCGTTCACCGCGCGCGCCGGACGTCTCGAACGCCTCGTGCCCATCGTGGTCACCCCCGTTCCGTGTCTCGATTGTGCGCTCGGCCGTTCGAAAGTGGCTATGCGTGCCGGTGAGCGCGGGCGCGGGCGCCAACATGGACGTGGACGGACGTGGACGTAGCACGAGAGCGGGGGAGGGTTGCAGCAGGCAGCAGGCAGCAGGCAGCAGGCAGCAGGCAGCAGGGAGCAGGTGCGGGCGGCGAGTGGGCAGGCAGCGGGCCGTGGTCGTCGCGGTTCGGGGTCGGGCGGCCCGGGTACCCGGGCCGCAGCCAGGCCCGGTGATCCGGACCCGCCGGGACGTACGGGCCGGCGGAGGGAGCGCGGCACGATGAAGGCAGTTACCTGGCAGGGCAAGCGGGACGTACGGGTGGAAACCGTTCCGGACCCGAAGATCCAGGAACCGACGGATGCCGTCATCCGCATCACGTCCAGCGGCCTGTGCGGCTCCGACCTGCACCTGTACGAGGTGCTCACCCCGTTCATGACCCCGGGCGACATCCTCGGCCACGAGCCGATGGGCATCGTCGAGCAGGTCGGCGCCGCGGTACCCGACCTCAAGGCCGGCGACCGGGTCGTGGTGCCCTTCCAGATCGCCTGCGGCAACTGCTGGATGTGCCTGAACGCGTTGCCCACCCAGTGCGAGACCACCCAGGTCACCGGCGAGGGGATGGGCGCCGCCCTGTTCGGCTACACCCGCCTGTACGGGGCGGTGCCCGGAGCCCAGGCCGAGTATCTGCGGGTCCCGCAGGCCCAGTTCGGGCCCATCAAGGTGCCCGAGGGACCGCCCGACGACCGCTACGTCTATCTCTCCGACGTGCTCCCCACCGCCTGGCAGGCCGTCGCCTACGCCGACATCCCCGAGGGCGGCAGCGTCGCCGTGCTCGGCCTCGGCCCCATCGGCGACATGGCCTGCCGCGTCGCCCAGGTGCGCGGCGCGGGCCGGGTCTTCGGTGTGGACCTGGTCGGTGACCGGCTGCGCCGGGCCCGTGCGAGGGGCGTGGAGACGTACGACCTGCGCAGCTTCGACAGCGAGAAGGAGCTCGTCGCCGCGATCCGTGACGAGACCGACGGTCGCGGCCCCGACGCCGTGATCGACGCGGTCGGCACCGAGGCGCACGGCAGCGCGGTCGCCCGTATGGTCCAGAACGCCTCCGCGATGCTGCCGCGCGCACTGAGCGGCCCGCTCGCGGAACGCTTCAGTGTCGACCGGCTCGCCGCCCTGCACACCGCCATCGAACTGGTGCGACGAGGCGGCACGCTGTCCCTGGTCGGCGTCTACGGCGGCATGGCCGACCCGCTGCCCATGCTCACCATGTTCGACAAACAGCTCCAGATCCGCATGGGCCAGGCCAATGTGCGCCGCTGGGTCGACGACATCCTGCCGTACCTCACCGACGAGGACCGGCTCGGCGTCGACGACTTCGCCACCCACCGTGTCCCGCTGACGGAGGCCCCGCAGGCCTACGAGACGTTCCAGCACAAGCGGGACGGCGCGGTGAAGATCCTGATGACGCCGTGAAACCGGTCGTGGCTCCGGCGGGACGCACGACACGGGTGGTGGTGGCTCCGGCCGACCGCACGGAACCGGTGGTGGCTCCGGCGGGACGCACGACACGGGTGGTGGCTCCGGCGGGACGCTCGGCACCGGTGAGGGTTCACGCCCGGGGCGGCGGCCCGAGGATCTCGCCGAGGTCGTAGCGCACCGGTTCCTCCAGCTGTGCGTACGTGCAGCTGTCCGCGGTGCGGTCGGGGCGCCAGCGGCGGAAGCGAGCGGTGTGCCGGAACCGTGCCCCGTTCTCCAGGTGGTCGTACGCCACCTCGGCCACCCGCTCGGGCCGCAACGGCACCCAGGACAGGTCCTTCTTGCCCGACCAGCGGCTCGGCGCCCCGGGCAGCCGTGCCGACTCGTGGGCGGCCTCGTCCGACCAGGCCGCCCACGGATGACCGGACGCGTCCCGCATGCGCAGCGGCTCCAGCTCCCCGATCAGTTCCGCGCGGCGCTTCATGGGGAACGCGGCGGACACGCCGACGTGCTGGAGGACGCCCCGGTCGTCATGGATGCCCAGCAGCAGCGAACCCACCACAGGCCCGTTCTTGTGCAGGCGGTATCCGGCGACGACGACGTCCGCGGTGCGCTCATGCTTGATCTTGAACATGGCGCGTTCGTTCTGGAGGTAGCGCAGGCTGAGCGGCTTGGCGATCACGCCGTCCAGGCCCGCGCCCTCGTACTCCTCGAACCACTGCCGCGCCACCTCGATGTCGGTCGTCGCCGGTGCCACGTGCACGGGTGCCGTCACCCCGGCGAGGGCGCCGGTCAACAGCTCACGCCTGTCGCTGAGCGGCACGTCGAGGAGCGGCCGGTCGGCGAGCGCCAGCAGGTCGAAGGCGACGAACGACGCCGGGGTCCGCTCGGCGAGCGTGCGCACCCGGGAGTCCGCCGGGTGGATGCGCTCCGTGAGGGCGTCGAAGTCGAGCCGCCCCTCCCGGGCGATCACGATCTCCCCGTCCAGCACACACCGCTGCGGCACCCGCTCCCGCAACGCTTCCACCAGCTCGGGAAAATACCTGGTCAAGGGCTTTCCGGTGCGGCTGCCCAGCTCGATCTCGGCCCCGTCGCGGAACGCGATCGCCCGGAAGCCGTCCCACTTCGCCTCGTACTGCATGCCGGACGGAATCGCCGCCACCGACTTGGCGAGCATCGGCTTCACGGGCGGCATCACCGGCAGATCCATGCTCCGACTCTACGAGTCGTCCATGGTGTCCGCTCGCTATGCGATTCGGCCGCCGTAGTCCGGCGCTCCTGCGGTTTCCCGCTGTTTCGGGGCCGGACTGTGAGACGAGTGTGAGACCGAGCCCACCGTCGAGGCGGCCCGCACCGAGCGGGCCGCCCCCCGGGCGGCGTCCAATGCCGCCGGATTCATCCGCCGGGCCACCGGCCGCACCCTCACCTTCGACGCCACCGGGACCCGCGTCATCGGCAGCATCCGCCGGACGGAGTTCCACCGGTGAACAAGCCCTGCGTCAGCCTGGCCGCCATCGTCTCCGAACCGTCAGACCTCGAAGTCGCCATCCGCGTCGCCCAGCAGCTCCTCGACAGCGAGAGCGTCCTGTCCCTGCGCCCGGGATCTCCGCGAACGCGGTCCCGCGGTTCTGCCTGAAGGTGATGAACCATCAGGCCAACGACATGGTCCTCGGTACGGGCGCCTACAGGTCCGGCATCAAGGCCACCATGTTCAGCCGCTCCGACCGTGGGATCTGCTGGATGTCCGGCGAGGGCGACGACCCGCGCATCGTGTCCTGCGCGTCCGTCGACGTGCCCCGGCGCCGAACGGATCGTGTCCCGGGCCCGGAAGATGCGGGAGGAGTACGGCAACGTCACCGGCCACGCCATCGGCGAGGGCCCCGCCGAGACGGCCGGCCTCGACGTCCTGGCCGACGTCCTGAAGTCCGTGGGTGCCGACGAGAAGGCCGTGTGGTGCGAGCGGATCGCCTCCCGCCTCGCCGAGCTGCGTCCCGACGTCCACGGCGAGTGGAAGGGCGAGAACGTACCCGACGAACTACGACCCGCCGATCCTCGAGAAGCTGCCCCGCTCGCTCTTGCACACCTTGCCCAGCAAGGTCAGGACTTCGGCGGCCGAGAAGTAGGGACGGCCCTGGGGAGCGGTGAGTTGCACCGGTGGTCCGATCCACGCCAGAGAAGAAGAACGACCGAAGCTCCTGCAGACAACGCGCCCATGGAGTCCGACTCAAAGCGCCGCATTCAAGATGAAAATGACCTCTCCAGACCCCGCGAACATTGGCAGTGCAGGAACCGGAGCCCTCTTGGGGCCTGGCCTGCTTAGGGGCGGTGGAGGAAGGATTGGCCCTGGGGCCGGAGGTCCTCTTGGAGGTTCGAGGCGGCGGGGTAGCTGTTCACGTACCTCGAACGAGCGGACCGGCCCAGGTCGGAGCTTGATCGCTGCGGGGTTCGCCAGCGGTAATCCTCATTGCGCTGAGGTCTGATTTCTCGTCACGTGAACCATAGCCGAGCTCAGAGCTAGAATTCGAGGAAACTCTGTGGGAATCCGCTCCCTCATGCCTGTGCTACCCAAGACGCGGGCGCCCCGGGCCGAAGCCTCCGGGGCGCCCGCGAACCGTGCGGCCAGGCTGCTCGTGCCTCTGACACTGATCAACACATTCGGCAACGGTCTGTTCCGGGTGAACAGTGCGCTGTTCTTCACGCACGTCGGGGACATGACGGCGGGCCAGTTCGGCACAGGCCTGGCTGCCGGCGGCGTATGCGGCATCCTCGCGTCCGTGCCCTTCGGCCGGGCTTGCGACCGCTGGGGTGCCCGCCGTGTGCTGATGATCCTCTGGTCCGCGGAGGCCGTGGGGATCTTGGGTTATACGCAAGTTCATTCGTTCTGGCTGTTCCTCATGCTGATCTGCCCGATCACCGCGGTGGATCGCGGGTCAGTGGTCGCGTACCGGGCACTGCTGGCGACAGCGCTGCCACGGGACGGTGTGGTCAAGGCGCGGGCGAAGCTTCGAGCACTGGCGAATGTCGGGGTCGGGCTCGGCGCGGGCGTCGGCGGCCTTGCGCTCGCCGTGAACACGGCTACCGCCTACTTTGCCGTCATCGTCGTTGACTGTCTGACCTTCGTCGTCGCAGCGGCCATGCTGGCCGGCCTTCCGATCGCCCGGGCGACCGCCGCCGCAGCCACCGGGCAAGACAGCCGACGCTCGGGCGTGCTACGAGATCGGCGTTATGTTCTGTTCAGTGCGATATGCACTGTCCTGGCGCTTCAGTTCGGCATTTTCGAAGTCGGCCTGCCGTTGTGGGTGGTCCGCGACACGAGCGCACCGCGGGAGATCGTGGCGGTGGCGCTCGTGATGAACACAGCCCTCGTCGCCTTGCTCCAGGTTCGCCTCAGCAGAGGTACCGAGGACAGTGCCGGCGCGATCCGGGTCGGCGAGCGCGCCGGATGGCTGTTGGCCCTGGGCTGCGCAGTCTGCGTCGCGTCACGATCCGGGTCGGCGATCGCGGCGACTGTCCTGGTCCTGGGCGCGACGCTGGTCATGACGATCGCCGAGGTGTACTTCGCGGCCTCGAGTACCACGCTGAGCTACAACCTCGCACCCGACAACCAGGCCGGCGCCTACCAGGGCCTGTTCCAATCAGGGACATCCACAGCGACATCGCTTGCACCGGTGGTGATGACAAGCGGCGTACTGCAGTTCCCGGTATGGGGCTGGTTGACCCTCGGCGCGGTCTTCGCCATCGCCGGGACTTCGCTCCGCTGGATCGACCCGGGCAAGGCCGAGTAGATGGCTGCGTGCAGCGCCGACGGTCGCGCGTCCGCGGCCAACATCGGCCTGGCTGTGTCGGCGTCGCTGAACCAGAACGTCGGGACCCGCCGGTAGCCGTGCGGCAGCAGGCCTGCCGGCAGAAGCTCCTGCCGGGCATCGATGGCATGTGAGCAGCTTGCGAATCCGCGTGCGGCACTCAGCCTCAGCCATTGCCGGTAGGGCCACGCGCCCGGCGCCGTGGCCCACCGCAGCGCATGCTCGACCGTGAGGGGCCCGGCGCCTTCCCCGTCCGGGCTGTCGGCAAGCCGGATGCCGAGCTTGCCCGGCTCGTCCAGCTCGAACCCGAATGAGCGGCGCGGCGCCAGAAGTCGCCGGCGGCCTTGCGCAACGATGGCACGGTCACTTCGTTGCCGACACGAGCCCGTGGGCCACGGCCGTACCAGCAGCGTCAGCGCGGCCGGGTCCACCTTCGCCGACCTGCCCGAACCCGCCGCGCCGAGAACGCCGCCCGCAACCTCGGATCCGCCCGGGCATCCCGCCTACGAGCAGATGACGCTTCGCCTCGCATTATCAGCAGTCGACGACACCTCGGCGAATCGGACATGCCGCCGTGGTTCGCCCTCTCAGACCGCCCTACTCGCCTTCGCCTCTGCCCCAGAGATAGCCCATCTGCATCCGGTTGTGTGCCTCGAGCTCTCGCTTCATGGTGGCGATGTGACCCTGCAACGACCGCTCACTGATGCCGAGCCGCCGAGCTATCTGCTTGTCCGAGTAGCCGTTGATCAGCAGGCGCTTGATCGAGTCACGCATTGCGGGCACGACTTCCTTTGCTGCCATCGCTGCATAATTCGGGACGAACGGGAAGGGCTTTGCTCGATCCCACGACCTGTTGAACATGTCACGGAGAAAGCCGACGACGGCCGGCTCGCTCACCGCGACCGCAGAGGTGCGGTCTGCGTTCGCCGCGATGAAGGCGACGTCGTCCACGATGATCAGGCGGTCGAAGAACTCGTCGAGCGTCCGGACCGAAGCTCCGAGGCTTATTGCCTTTTGGACATACTCTTTTGTCGCCTCGTCGAAACGCGTCGTGTGTTGATAGAGAGTACGCATGACGACGCCGGCGGCTAAGTGACGCCGCACGCTTTCCAGGGCGTCGTCAAGAACTTCCCTCGGGCGAGGGCCGTCCGGCTGCGCGGTAAGAATTTCCCGCCGGGAGCCAGACAGGGCGTCATCGATGGCCTGAGCGATGGCGGATAGGCCGTGAATTTCGCGGACATCCGAGTTCCTGCTGGTGGCTGTGTGCGACACGTCGTGCAGTCGGCTGGCCTGCTCATCGACGAGTCGGCTCAAGTCCGTCAAGTGTTTGGCCATTCGCCGGGCGAACTCTCCCGGCTTCGTCAGAGCGTTTGGCTGAACAGCGTGTCGACCATGACTCTCAGTGCCTGCCTCATCACTCATAGTGACTGGCCCTGCCGCGAGCCCTTCCCATTCTTCTTCTATGTCCATATTGAACCCCCGTGAAGATCGGCAGTGCGTGAACCGGAGCCATCTTAGCGTCTGGCCTGATCGGGGGTGGTGCAGGAAGAATTGGCCGCAGGTCAGAGCTTGATTGCCGCCGGGATATTCGTGTACTGAATTGATGGAAACGAATGGAAAAGTTGGGCGAGGCGCGAATGTGCTGTTCTGTCTCGACTGTGATCGTCGGCTTTGCTGCAGGCCAGGCGCGCATTCACTCGAATGGGGTGCGTGAACAGCTACCGAGATAGCTGGGGCCAAGCCGATCTTCTACCTCGCGCCCAATGGGTTGCGGTGAATGGATAAATGCATCATGCATGTTCGTGTAATCTTGACTCGTATGAAGCGCACCGTACGTGTCGCGTTCGTCGGCAGCATCGCTGGTGTGGCAGTGGCGACAGCTATTGGGTGCGGCTCGTTCTCGCCGTCCGTCACTCCGGCGTCTGCGGTCGGTGCAAGTGTGGTACTGGCCGACGATGTCGGCTGGAATAGTGTGACGCTCTCCGCACCCTGACCGCGCGGAGAGCGCGGCGGGTTCCCGCTGCCCGATGCGCCGGAGCGCGAGAAGCCGCCGCTCCGCCGAGTGGATTGTTGCCCATCGACTTCGGGGGACTTCTCGGAGTGCGCGTGCCGGTCTACTTTCAGTTCTCCGTCAATGGTGGCTGTGGACGGCGGTAATCCTCAATGCGCTGAGGTCTGACTTCTCGTCACGTGAACCATGGCCGAGCTCAGAGCTAGAACTCGAGGAAACCCTATGCCTTATCGCGTCCTGGTGGTGCAACCCGCGTTCTCCGCGAACGCCTATATCACTCATGCCCGTTCTCTCAATTGGGACGTCGTGGTGGCCTCCTATGAGGCCGAAGGCCGAAGAGTCGCCGAGTCCGTGCGATCTGCCGCGACAGAGATGATCATGACGGATACCAACTCCGGGGATGTCCTGGAGGCTGCCGTCGTCCAATCCCACCAGCGGAACGCCATTCATGCTGTTGTCGCCGGCGGCGAGTACTACGTGCCTGCAGCCGCCCGGCTGTCCGCCCGGCTGGGGCTGCCCGGTCTGGCCGGCACGGCCGTGGACCAGGTCCGGCACAAGGCGAGGATGCTCGAGGCGGTGGCTGCGGCCGGCCTGCACGTACCGAGGTTCACTGTGATCCGTGAGCTGGCGGAACTCGATGCAGCATGTGCTTCCGTGGGCTTCCCCGCAGTCATCAAGCCGGTCGATTCCGGCGGGAGCGTTCACGTGTCGCGCGTCGACTCTTTCGAAGAAGCACGCCTGGCGGTGTCTGCGATCCACGCCGAGGAGGGACTCGAGTTCGACCGGCCGCTGACCGCCGACGTGATGGTCGAACAGTACGTGGCTGGAACGGAGTACAGCGCCGACGGCTACGTCAGCAGCGGCGAAGTCACCGTTGTGGCGGTGACGCGGAAGCTGCTCGGTCCCGAGCCTCGGTTCCTGGAGCTGGGGCATCTCACGCCCGCGCCGCTCGACGAGGCTGTCCGCCACGAACTCGCGTCGTACGCCGCGGATGTCGTCAGGGCGGTGGGGATCACGACGGGGCCTTTCCACTGCGAACTGCGCCTCAGTGAGGGGCGCCCCGTACTTATCGAGGTGGCCGCGCGCCTGCCCGGCGGCAAGATCACCGAACTCATGGAGATGGTCACCGGCCTCAGGCTGCCCGGAAAGGTCCTCGCGGACATCACAGGCGCGGATCCCCAGAGCGCGGCGGCGCATGGCGAGCCGGTCGCCAAGGCGACCGGAATTCGTTTCCTGACCGCGGGCGGCGCAGGTTCGTACGCGCGGCTCGAAGGCTGGGACGAGCTGACGTCTGAGCCGTGGGTGGTGGGGGGCCACGTCCTCATCGAACCGGGCGCCAGCATCAAGACCGATGAGACGGACTACAGCTGTCGGATCGCGGCCGTCGTCTTCACCGCGGACTCCCCGGAAGAGGCGCTCGAGCGCTGGTCCGAGATCGGTGACCGCGTACGCGTGGTCAGCACCTGACACAGAAGGAAGGATCGAACATGAACCCCCTGCGCCTCCACTGGTGCTCGCCGCCCGACACGGGACAGGCGAAGCCCACGGATCCTTACAATATGGGCAAGCTCGACATGGGGGAAGTCAGGGACTTCGTCCAGGAGGCCGATGAACTCGGCGTCGACAGCCTGTTGTTCGGGATCTCCAAGCGACTTCCCGATCCGATCCCGGTGATCGGGGCGCTTTCGCAGGTCACTGATCGTGTCAGGTTCATGCTCGCCTATCGGCCAGGCCTGATGGCGCCGCCGCTCTTCGCGCAGGTCGTCAATACTCTCTCCTGGATGACGGACGGGCGCATCGCCCTCAACATCGTGTCCGGAACCTCTCCGGCGGAGCAGGCCGGATACGGCGATTTCCTCAACCATGACGAGAGGTACGCGCGCTGCAACGAGTTCCTGGAAATCCTCCGGGGTCTCTGGGAGGGCGAGTCACCGCTGAGCTACGACGGGCAGCACTACATGCTCAAGGACGCGGAGCTCGGCCTCGGATACAGCGGGGGAGTGCGGCCGCGGATCTACCTCAGCGGGGCGTCGGCCGTGGCGCAGCAGACCGCGCTGGCCTTGGGGGACTGCTGGCTGCGCTACGGAGACACCCCTGAGGCGCTGGCACAGGCCAGCCGGCCGCTCGTCGAGGGCGGGTGCCGCGTGGGTACCCGCATGCACGTGCTGGCCCGTCCCACCCGCGAGGAAGCCGTGGCGGAGCTTGCCGAGCTCGTGCGCAATCCGAACGAGGACCACAAGGAGTGGGTCCGCCAGGCGCTCAGCACCACCGACTCCGAGGCGGTGACGTCCTCCTACAAGTTGGCGAACTCCGCGGTCGACGAATGGCTCTCGCCCTACATCTGGACGGGTGCCGTGGCCTACCGCGGGGGTCCGGCCCTGTGCATCGTCGGGAGCTATGAAGAGGTGGCCCAGTACATCTACAGCTACAAGGCCGCGGGTATCAGTGAATTCATCTTCTCGGGGTGGCCGACCCGGGACGAGATGAGGAACTTCTTCACTCATGTGGCTCCCTTGATCCGACGTCTTGAGGCAGAGGCGTCCTGAGCAAGCAGGGCGACCACCTGCGCGCTGCCCGGACCGTAGCCAGGCAGCCGTGCAATCTCGCGAAACGAAGCCCTGCGGTGCTCGCCACGAATACGTGTGACGAACCGAAAGAAGCGATCGAGTTCACCCCGCGGACGGTGCCGATCAAGGCCGGCGCCGCAGTGACGGAGCAGCGTGGCTGTTCACGTACCCCACCCGACTGAATTGCGCGTCTGACCTGCGCCAAAGCTGGCGATCGCATACGTGAACAGCTACGGAGGAGTAATCATGCACATTGTCGTCATCAACCGGTGGCCGAGGTTCCAGGAGGGGCCGCGCTGGGACTTCTCGATGGGCCGCTTCGAGGAGCTCATCGACCATGAGCGGCACCAGGTCAGTTACGTGGTCGACGCGGTCGGCGCCACCGGAGTCCTTGCCGATCCCGAGCAGATCGCCGACCTGGTCGAGGTCGAAGACCTCAACGACTTCGAGGCAGTTCGCGGAGCGGTTCAGAAGACCACCGACCACGTCGGCCCGGTCGACCGGCTCGTCGCCGTGTCGGAGGCCACGCTCGGTATCGCGGCCGAAGTTCGCGCGGCACTCGACATCCCCGGTCCGCGACCCGAGGACGTGGCGCTCTACCGGAACAAGCTGCGGATGAAAGAAGCCGTGGCGAAGGCTGGTGTCCGCGTGCCTCGGTTCGCTTCCTGCGACAACGCCGAATCCGCAGTGGACTTCGCGCGGGTGCTCGGGTTCCCACTGATACTCAAGCCGCTGTCCGGCGCGGGGAGCAGGGGGGTGCACCGCATCGAGGACGAGGCCACGCTCACGACGCTGCTGGATCAGATCGACACCGGGGACTACGAACTCGAGGAGTTCATCGACGGGCCGATCTACCACGTGGATGGGTTTGTCGGCGAGGACTCACAGATCCCGTTCATGGCGGTGTCCCGCTACATCGGCGACTGCCTCGCCTTCGAGGCCGGCCGGCAGCCGCTCGGCTCGGTCGTCCTCCAGGACTCCCCGCTGCGCGACCGTGTGCACGAGTTCGCCCGGCAGTGCGTGTCGGGTCTGGGCATGAGCTCCATGCCGTTCCACCTCGAGCTCTTCGTCACGGCCGAGGGGGACCTGGTGTTCCTGGAGATCGCGGGCCGGATCGGCGGGGCCGAGGTGCCGTACCTCACGGACAAGCTCTTCGGGGTCAACCTCTTCGAGCTCTGGCTGGACGCCCTGTGTGAGGGCGGGGCGACGGTCCCGCCGCAGACGGGCGACCCGTCCGGCGGCTGGCTGATCATCCCGAAGCCCGCCGGACTGCCGGCCGAGGTCGTCTCGGTGACCTCCATGCGGGACCACTTCGCCACGATCTGGCGGGAGTTGGTACCGACCCCCGGCGAGGTGATGCAGCCCGGCGGCAGCTACGACGCGGTGCACAGCGGGCGGTTCATCCTCACCGGCGACGAGTTGGCCGTGGCGGAGGACATCCGGAAGATCGTCGCCGATTTCCGGATCGAAACCGCTCCGGTGCCGCAGTGAGGAATCCCGGACCGGGCCCCGCCCGGCCGAGCACAGCGGAAGCGACGATTGCCGCCCGGGAGGAGACGCTTGCGGGCACGGTCGCGGACCGACCGCTGCCGAAAAGCGGTGGGGGCCGCACCACACCATCAGGGGCCGTCGGTTGCTTCGGCCCACCAGAAAAAATTCACGAGCTGCTCCGCGGGGGAACTTGATGGACGTCGGTTCTGTACGCTTCAGCGAACTCTTTGGCTCGTTCCCGACTCCGATCGCCATCGTCACGGCAATGGACGGAGCGGGTGAGCCGCACGGCTTCACCAGCAACGCCGTCTGTTCGGTGTCGGCGGCGACGTCGACGCTGCTGGTCTCCGTCGGCAAGGGGTCCCGCACGTTGCCGGCGATTGTTTCGTCGCAGGCGTTCGCGGTGAACTTCCTCTCCTCGTCCGCGCGTGACGCCTCGCAGGTGTTCGCTGGCAAGGCCACGGACAAGTTCGCACATGTCGAATGGCGCCCCTCGGCCGTTGCCGGAGGCGCTCCGCTGCTCACCGAAATCGCACTCGGCATTGCGGAATGCAGGGTTGAGAATGCGATCGAGGTGAGTGACCATTGGCTTTTCGTAGGCCGGGTGGAAGGCGCTGAGACCTTCCACCGCGAGCCACTTCTCCACCGTCGGGGCGACTACGGTGTCTGGTCGCCGCTGAACGAGTTTTCCACTGCCTAGTGCGACGTTCGCACCCGATTCTCCTGATTCGACAGGCAGTCCCTTCCCGAAAACATATCGACATCTCGACTTCCTCCTGTCGGCGATGGAAGCAGAAGGGTTCTACATGAATATCGGGGCCGTAGACCACATCGAGTTCTACGTCGGAGATGCCCAGCAGTCCGCGTTCTACCTCTGCACCGCTTTCGGCTTCCGTATCTGCGGCCAAGTCGGCCCCGAGACCGGACAGGCCGACCACCGCTCGCTGCTGCTGCGCCAGGGCGGCATCGAGGTCGTCCTCACCTCCGCCCTTAACCCCACCCACCCAGCCGCTTCCTACGTGATGCAGCACGGTGACGGCGTCGCCAACATCGCGTTCGAGGTCGACGACGCCACCCGTGCCTTCGAGCTGGCAGTCGAGCGGGGCGCCGTCGCCGTCGAACAGCCCACCGTCCACAGCAAGGACGGCACCGAGGTGGTCACCGCCGCGGTCCTGGGCTTCGGTGACGTGGCCCACCGGTTCGTCCAGCGCACCGGCGACCGCAAGCAGTTCCTGCCCGGGGTGATGGACATCATCGCCGCGGACCCCGAGGCGGGCGAGGAGCTGCTCAGCACCGTGGACCACGCGGCGATCTGCCTGCCCGCGGGCCAACTGCGCCCCACGGTCGCGTTCTACGAGCACGTCTTCGGCTTCTCGCAGATCTTCGAGGAGTTCATCGAGGTCGGTTCCCAGGCGATGGACTCCAAGGTCGTCCAGAGCCCGTCCGGCAAGGTCACCTTCACCCTGATCGAGCCGGTCACCGACCGCCAGCCCGGCCAGATCGACACCTTCCTCGCCCGCCACGGCGGCGCCGGCGTCCAGCACGTGGCGCTGCTCTGCGACGACATCGTGGGCACCGTGCAGACCCTGGAGCAGCGGGGCGTCACCTTCCTGCAGACGCCGGGCTCCTACTACGACCAGCTGCAGGAGCGCTTCGAGCGCTCCGCGCTCGCGATCGAGGACCTGCGCCGGACCAACGTCCTCATCGACGAGGACCACTGGGGCCAGGTGTTCCAGATCTTCACCCAGTCCCAGCACGTGCGGAAGACGTACTTCTGGGAGGTCATCGACCGGCACGGCGCCCGCACCTTCGGCAGCGGCAACATCAAGGCGCTCTACGAGGCGGTCGCCCGCGAGAAGGTCGTCTCCTGACCCGGCTCAGGGCGCCGTCCATCCACCGAACTACCGATCTGTAAGGAAGAGCATGACCACCGAGGCCATCCAGACCTTCGCCCTCACCGACGAGGAGCGCGCGCTGCTGCCGACCGACGAGGACGTCGCCTTCTACGCGGAACACGGCTGGTACCTGTCGAAGAAGCTGTTCACCGACGAGGAGATAGAGCAGCTGGAGGCCGCCAGCGAGCGCTTCTACGCAGGCCATCGCGACCGCACCCTGCCGGTCCGCCCGCCCAAGCTGGCCTACTGGGAGCCGGAGAAGGGTGACGTCCAGCGGCACAACGACTACATCCACTACGAGGACGACACCATCGGCCGGATCCTGCGCAAGCCGCTGCTGGGCGCGGTCGCCGCACGCCTCGCCCAGGCCGAGCAGATCCGGGTGTTCCAGTCGACGCTCATCTACAAGCCCCCGGCGGCGCAGGAGCAGTCGAACATCGTGCCCTGGCACTTCGACCGCCACTACTGGTCTACCTCCACCTCCGAGCGGATGCTGACCGCCTTCATCCCCTTCCACGACTGCGGCGAGGAGATGGGCACCATCACCATGGTCGACGGCAGCCACCTGTGGAAGGAGACCGCCGACAACGACGCCACCTCGCTGCACTTCGCCGAGCGAGACCGCTCCGAGCTGGACCAGATGCTGGAGGAGAACGCGGCGTTCAACGGCGTGGAGGTCACCAAGATCCCGGTCACGATCCCCAAGGGGCACGTCAACTTCCATCACTGCCGCACCTACCACGGCAGCGGTGCCAACGTCAGCGACCGTCCGCGCCGCGCGATCTCCTTCCACCTGCAGGACGGCGAGAACCACTACCGCGAGTTCCTCCGCTCGGACGGCACCCAGGTCGGCTACAACCACGACGTGCTGGTGCGCCGCACGGCCGAGGGCACTCCCGACTACAGCGACCCCGAGTACCTCCCGCTGCTGTGGAGCGACCACTGATGCGTAGTGCCGCGGTGGTCGGTACCGGGTTGATCGGCACCTCGATCGCCCTGGCCCTGCGTGGCCGGGGCGTGACCACCTACCTGATCGACACCGACCCGGAGGCGGCGCGCACGGCCGCCGAGCTCGGGGCAGGCATCGCGGGCAGTCCGCGTGAACCGGTCGACCTGGCGGTCATCGCGGTACCACCGCAGTACGTTGCAGCGGCCCTCAGAGAACACCAGCATCGGGCGCTGGCACATGACTTCACGGATGCGGCCAGCGTCAAGGAGCAGGTCCAGCAGGAGGCGGCCCGGACCGGCTGTGACCTGACCCGCTTCGTCGGAGGTCATCCCATGGGTGGCCGGGAGCAGTCGGGTCCGCTGGCCGCGAGCGCTGACCTGTTCCACGGTCGTCCCTGGGTGCTCACTCCGGCCCCGCAGACCCGGGCGCAGACGGTCGAACGCGCGTGGAACCTGGCTGAGCTGTGCGGGGCCAGGCCGGTCGTGATGACCCAAGCGGAGCACGACCAGGCGGTCGCGCTGGTCTCCCACACCCCGCATCTGGTGTCGAGCCTGCTCGCGGCGCGTCTGCTGCATGGCGAGCAGTCCCAGCTCGGGCTCGCAGGACAGGGACTCCGTGACGTGACCCGCCTCGCCGGAGGCTGCGTTGAACTGTGGACCGACATTCTGGGCACGAATGCCGTGGCCGTCGCCGACGTCCTTGCGGAGTTCTCCCACGACGTGGCGCTGATGGTCGACACATTGCGCACACTGGGCACCGCCCGGAAGCCGGAGCAAGGCAGTGCCTCAAGGGATCGGCTCGCGTCGGTCCTGCTCCGCGGCGTGCAGGGAAGGGCTCGGATCCCCGCGTTCAGCACGGACGAAGCCGGCCCGAGCCGGACTTATGCAACCGTACCGGGAGGGGTGTGAGGGATGGCTCAAGTTGGAGCGCCACCAGATCGGGCCCTGTTGCTCGCCGACCTGCACGGCTCGCTCAGTGCCCCGGTCCTCGACGCGATGACCTTCCTCAATGAGGTCGTCGGCCGCTTCCCGGACGCGATTTCCTTCGCTCCGGGCCGGCCGACCGAGGGCGGCTTCGAACCCGAGGACCTCGCACGCCATCTACAGACCTACACCACGTACCTCGAGAAGGAACTCGGCTGGTCACGTGATCAGGTGCGGACCCAGTTGTTCCAGTACGGCCGTACCAGCGGCATCATCCGTGAACTGATCGCCAGGACGATCGCCAACGACGAGGGAATACAGGTCCCGCCGGAAGCGATCGTGGTGACGACGGGTTGCCAGGAGGCGTTGCTCCTCACCCTGAGGGCGCTCTTCGCCAGGCCCGAAGACACTCTGCTGGTCAGTTCACCTTGCTATGTGGGCGTTACCGGTGCGGCCCAGCTCTTGGGCATCCGAGTGCGCCCCGTGCCTGAAGGCCCCGCCGGACCCGATCCGGAAGCCGTGCTCGCGGCTGTCCACGCCAGCAGGCAGGCAGGCGAAAACCCCCGGGCCTTCTACGTGGTCCCGGATTTCGGTAACCCCTCGGGAGCGAGCATGAGTCCGGCGGCGCGGAGGCGTCTGCTCGAGTTGGCCGCTGACGAAGACTTGCTTGTCCTGGAGGACGACCCCTACGGGTTCTTCGTCCGGACCGGATCAGCCCGCCCGACACTGAAGGCCCTCGACCACAGCCGCCGTGTGATACTCCTGGGCTCCTTTGCCAAGACCGCGCTTCCTGGAGCCCGTGTGGGCTACATCATCGCCGACCAGGAGGTCGTGGGCCCAAACGGCAGACGCACGATGCTCACGGACGAACTGTCGAAGATCAAGAGCATGACCACGGTGAATACCTCGGCCATCAGTCAGGCCGTCATCGGCGGGCTGCTGGTCGAAAGCGACTGTCGGCTTCGCACCGCGAACTCTCACGCTGTCGCTCACTACCGCACCAACATGGACACGCTGCTCGACGAGTTGGAGCGGCACTTCCCCGCGGCGCGCCGGGCTGAGGCCCGAGTCCGCTGGAACCGTCCCGACGGCGGCTTCTTCGTCGTCGTCGACGTCCCTTTCGTCGCCGACCACCGGGCTCTCGAGCTCTCCGCACGGTGCTTCGGGGTGCTGTGGACCCCGATGTGCGACTTCCATCTGGACGGCGGCGGCACTCATCAGTTGCGTTTGTCGTGCAGCTCACAGAGCCCGCGAGAGATCACCGAGGGCGTTGCGAGGTTGGCCGACTTCATCACCGCGCAGACAACCGGCACAGCCGGTTAGTACTGATGGTGCGTCAGTTATGCGGGCTTCTGGCGGCGTACCCGACCTGCGGAAACGCGGAAGTCCGGCTGTAGTACCAGGCCCAACGGCACATGCGCGCCAGCGACCCGCCCACCGCACGGAGAATGGAGAATACAAGGGTGCCGAATCTGGACGCTTACGAGGCTGCGGCCAAGGAGCGGCTGCCGAAACCGGTCTGGGACTTCCTCGCAGGCGGCAGCGGCACCGAGTCGATGCTGACGGCGGGCCGGGAAGCCTTGGACCGGATTCAGTTGCGGCCGCGCTGCCTCGTCGACGTCTCTCGCTGCGACTCCTCAACCGCCCTACTGGGTACCGAGTTGGCGGCTCCATTGGGTATCGCTCCCATGGCCTACCATCGGCTCGCCCACCCTGAGGGCGAGGTGGCAACGGCGCGCGCCGCGGGCGCCGCGGGCGTGCTGTTCACGGTGAGTATGTTCGCCAGCCGGACTCTTGAGGACATCGCCGCCGCGGCCAGCGGCCCCTTGTGGCTCCAGCTCTACTGGCTCAAGGACCGCGGGGCGATGACGGATCTGATCCGCCGGGCCGAGTCCGCCGGCTATCGGGCGCTGGTGCTGACCGTCGACGCACCCAGAGTCGCGTTCCGCCCGCGCGATGCCCACAACCAGTTCGTGGTACCGCCTGATGTGCGAGCGGTCAACATCTCTCCGGAGGTCATGGCCGCTTCCCACCGGAGCCTGAACGGGCAATCGGCTGTCGCACGGCACTCGAGGGAGCAGTTCGACGCCTCGATCACCTGGGAGGACCTTGCCTGGCTGCGTGGAGTGACGTCTCTGCCGGTGGTGCTGAAGGGTGTGCTGACCGGCGAGGACGCCGAACTGGCAGTCAAGAACGGCGTTTCGGGGCTGGTCGTCTCCAATCACGGCGGCCGACAGCTCGATTTCGCCAAGAGCGCTCCGGAGTGCCTCACCGAGGTGGTGGACGCTGCGGGAGGGAGATGCCAGGTCATCCTTGACGGGGGGATCCGGCACGGCGCAGACGTGGCCAAGGCCCTGTGCATGGGCGCGGACGCGGTCATGATCGGACGTCCGGTTCTGTGGGGGCTGTCGCATTCCGGTGCCAAGGGAGTCGCGGGCGTCCTACGACTGCTTATTGACGAGTTCGAGGAAGTCATGGCCTTGACGGGTGCGCCGTCCGTCGCCGATTTCGGACGGTCGGGAGTCTCCTACCGAGGCTGATTCACAGCTCCGAACGGACAGTTGTTACGTTGACGCGTCGATGACGGCACCGGAACGCCGACCGACCGGGGGTATTCGCCCAGGCTTGACAGGGACACCGCCAGAGCTCGACAGCAGCCTCTCCGACCGAGTGAAGACCGGTTCGAGGCACCCGAGCGTCAGGCGGTGGTCGGGCATCCAGCCGTGCAGCGACAGCACCGGGCTCTATCCCAACCTGCCGGGCATGGGAGCCTCGCCCGCGCCCGCCTCCATGTCCAGCTCCGACGACATGCTTCAGGCGGTCGACGGCCTCTTCCAGACCGAGATCGGATCCGAGCGGTTCCTGCTTGTCGACGAGTCATTCGGTGGCTACCTCGCGCGGGCGCTGACCCGCCGTCGCGCCGACCAGATGCTGGGGCCGGCCCTGATCTGCCCCATCGGCACCGCGCTCGAGCGCACCGAGCGCACCGAGCGCACCGAGCGCAGGCTCCCACCGGATGCGGTGCTGCGCCCCGATCCGGACCTTCTCGCCGGTCTCGAACCGCGCAGCGCCGAGCGGTTCGCGGACCTCGCGGTGCTGCAGTCCCCGAGACCGCGCGCCGCTTCCGCGAGGAGACCCTCGTGGGGCTCGATGCCGCCGGCACCGAGGCGCTGGCTCGAATCCGGAGCAACTGGCGCTGAGCGAGCAGCCGGAGGGCAACGAGCCGTTCGCGCGCCCGACCTTGATCCTGACCGGCCGTCAGGACGAGTTCGTCGGCTACCTCGACCAGTTCGTGCTGCTCGCACACTAGGCGCGGGCCGCTTTCGCGGTGCTCGACGTCGTCGGCCACAACCTGCAGATCGAGCAGCCGTCCCTGTTCGACACACTGATGCTCGAATGGCTCGACCTCGTGGAAGCCGAGTCCTGACCGCGATCGCGCCGGGCCCCCGGCGCCTGGCTAGCTCTGACCGCACATGTTGACACCCACGTCGGCCGGGTCACCGTGCGGCTGCCCAGGGTGGGCTGGTAGCACCGGTGGGACAAGAGAGCCTTCCTTCTTCCCAGTTGGGTTAGAAGGTCTCGTTGTTGAAGCCCGGGAGTGCCCGTGACCGGCACTACACACCCTGCCAAGACCACAGGTCACAGGACCCCGGTGGCGTAGTAACAGTAGTAACATCGGGGTCGACTTTCAGCAGTTGATCGTCGATGGCATGACTGAGATGCCCTCCGGCCGACCGCACAACCGCCGCTTCGTCTGCCGCAGCGTCCTGGGACTCGGCGGCAACTTGGCGTGGTTCACGGATCACACGTCGGTCGGCCAATCAACACCTCGAGCCCTGACACGTCGTCGATGCCGCCATCAATGAGGAGGCCGCCCCATGGAACCCGTCACGTTGATCACAGGTGGTTCGAGCGGAATCGGCGCGGCCGCTGCCCGTGCCTTGCTCAAGCAAGGTCACTTCGTGGCTATTACCGGCCGCAATGCCGATCGGCTGGCCGCATTCGCTACCTCAGCCGGAGCGGGGGAGCGGCTACTGACCATTAGTGGCGACGCCAGTGACGAGAACCATGTCGCCTCCGCTGTGAGTCATGTCGCGGGCGTCTGGGGTCGGTTGGACACGGTGATCGCCAACGCCGGGTTCTCCCTGCCCGGCACCCTGGAGGACCACGACCCTCAGGCGATGCGTGCCATGGTTCTCACCAACGTCCTCGGCCCGGCTCTGCTGGTGCGTGAGGCACTCCCGTACCTCAGGGAGTCCAAGGGCCGGATCGTGATCGTCGGTTCGGTCGCGGGGACCAGGAACACGCCCGGCAACCTGTACTCCGTCACTAAGTGGGCCGCGCACGCCCTGGTCGAGAACGTCCGGCTCTTGGTGGCCAAAGACCGCGTCGGCGTCACCCTCGTTGCCCCGGGAGTGGTGGACACCCCGTTCTGGGACGAGCGTGGCGGCTGTCCCGAGGCAGCACCGGCACTGACCGCCGAACAGGTCGCCGAGACGATCCTCTTCGCCGTCAATCAGCCTGGAGGCGTGGACATCAACCACCTCATCGTGCGTCCTGTCGGCCAGGTCAACTGACCTCGTTCGGCGGTCAACCGCAGGCGACGGGCCCCGGGAGGCTTCGGGATCGGGTGGTCAGGCGGCTTCGGCGCGGAATCCCGTCGGTGACGGTGGAACACGCGGACCCGGACACGGCGGAGCGGGCAGCACGAGCAGGTGGTGCTGCCAGCCAAAGTCGGGGGCAACCAGGGGGCCGGCCAGGGCACAGTCATCGGCGCCGGTCGACGTCTGCGCAGGCGCTGGCCCTGCGGGCGGATTGTGCTGGGGTGCGCGGGGCCGGAGGTGCCGCCGATCGTCGCGGTCGCCAGGGATCTGCGGGTGAGTGCGGACACAGTCCGCAGGTGGCGGCGGCGCTTCCATTCCGAGCGGCTGGACGGGCTGGCCGACGCATCCCGGCCGGGCCGGCCGCCCACCATCAGCGTCGATCAGGTCGAAGCAGTGGTGGTCGCCACGCTGGAACAGCTGCCGAAGAACGCCACTCACTGGTCCAGGAAATCGATGGCCGAGCACAGTTCGGCCAGGCAGTCCCCGCCCAGCGCGATCGCGAGGGCTACGTCCAGGAGGATCTTCCCCGGGTCGTGGACGGCCCGCTGCTTGCGCCGCGGGGCGAGTGCCGCCGATATCGCCGCATCCAGGCCGGTCTTGCGGACCGTCTCGACCAGCAGCACCGCACCGGCCGGCGAAACCACTCCGCGACCGCCGCCCTCGACGCGGACACGCGGGTAGGACCCGATACGCTTCTTCACCTGGAAAGTGCCTCCGACGGTGGCGGGACAAGGACCTCAGCAATCCTCGTTCTCGCTGGTCGGAGGCACTTTCTGCTTTCTCGGTCACCAGTCGGACAGCCCACCTCGTGAAAGCGAGAGGCCAGAGGAGCGGCATGGCAGTTGCTCGACGGTACCTCAGGGGCATAAGCGCATCCCGGAAATGATTGCGTGTGCATGCACCCGGGGAGTGATCTTGCGCCCTGCGGGAACCTCAACATCAAGTAGCTCTGTTGTGCCTGGTCAAGGGAACTCGTGAACGTCCCATGTGGTGCCTGGTATGCGGGTGTTCGGGGTCGTCAGGTGGCGATGGTGACGGTCTGTGCCGGTCACGGACGCTGTCAGCCGCCGCAGGCGCACACACCGGCTCGGCAAGGCCCACCACAACCGCCGTCGGAACCCTCTTGGTTGCGCGGGGCATGGCTGTTTCCTGGCGGCGCGGATTGGTTGCTGTGTGGGCTATGCGAGGGCTGCTGCGAGCGCGGAGTGGGGTGCGCGGCCCAGCAGTTGACGCAGATCACCGCCGGTGCGGGACATGAACCCGGCCGCGATGGCGGAGTAGGTGCCCACCAGCATCGACACCTGGAACGGCTCGGCGCCGGACGCGGCGATACGCGCGCGGGCCTGGGCGAGGGTCTCCGGCTCGTAGGTGGCCTGTGGGCCGTGAGCGCGGGCCAGGTCGGCGCCGCTGATGGCCTGCTCGCCGACGAGTTCATAGATGCGCCCCGCATGAGCGGGCGCCTCCACCGTCACACGTGCCGCGGCATCGGCCAGATCCGCCTTTGCAACGGCGGCCAGTTGGCCCTCGTCGAGCGGGGCGGTAATCCGCCCGTCGGCCGACGGCGCCGCGAGGCCACCCAGCAACTCCGCGTACAGGCCATTGCGCAGGATCGTCCAGTCCATGGTGCTCGCCTGGAGCCGACGCTCGGTCCAACGGTGCGGCAGCGCGTAGGGAAGGTGATCGCCGTCGGCGGTCAGGCTCGTATAGACGATATGCCTCACACCGGCCTTCTCTGCGGCGTCCATGGCTGCACCGTGCCGGGCTATGACGGTGTCATCCTCGCCGTAGCCCGCGGAGATCAGCAGCAGTACATCCACAGCCTCGAAGCCCCCGGCGAGGGTGCCGGGCTCGTCGAAGTCGATGTGGCGGACCGGCAGCGGAGCCTTGAGCCGCTGAGGTTCGCGCGTTCCAAGGACGGTGTCGTCGCGGTCGGCCAGCCGCTCGGCGATCAGCGTGCCCAGGGCACCGGTGGCGCCAGTAACCAGGATCATCAGGGTCTTCCCGTTCCGGTAGGTTCTCTTCGGTAACCGGGATCATCCTGCGGTTTTGCGGCAGGGAGCGTAAGGAGGCACTTCCATGTCAGTGGGGCACACCGGGGTAACCACCGAACCCGTCGTCAGCTGCGGCGACGAGCACGAGGACTGCGGAATCCGCGATGTACTCGACCGGATCGGCGACAAATGGTCGGTCCTGGTCGTCGTCGAACTGGCCCAGGGTGTACGCCGTTTCCGACAGCTACAGCGCGCCATACCCGGTATCTCACAGCGGATGCTGACGCTCACCGTGCGCCGGTTGGAACGCGACGGCCTGGTCACCCGGACCGTGCACCCCATGGGGCCCCCGCAGGTCGAGTACGAGCTCACGGCGATGGGCCACAGCCTCACCTATCTGGTCAAGGCACTCACGGACTGGTCGGCGGAACACCGCGACGCCATCGCGCAAGCACGCCAAGAATGGGATGCCGAATATCCCGACTCCGGAATCCGGTGAACAAGCGGGCTCCAGCACCTTGCCGACTATGACGGGGACAGCCTGATCAACCCCCTCAACGAACTTGTGCGGGGCATAGTGGCGTCTGACCTGCTCTTATGGGATTCGCCGCAGATCCATGCTCCGATTCTGCGCGAGGATCGCGAGAGCCGCCCGGTGTGCGCAAGGCCACGCGGCCGCCGTCGCGCCGCCCTGGGAGCCGTAGCGGCGCACCCGTGTGAGCTGATGCGAGCTGCCGGAGGTGTGTCTACCGTGGCTCGCATGGGCGATGCGGTGGAACTGGAAGTGGCCGGCCGGAAGGTACGCCTGTCCAGCCCGGACAAGGTCTTCTTCCCGGAGCGCGGCTTCACCAAGCTGGACCTCGCCCGCTACTACCAGGCGGTCGCCCCCGGCATCCTGCGCGCCCTGCGCGACCGCCCCACCACCCTGGAGCGCTACCCGGACGGCGTGGGAGGCGAGTCCTTCTTCCAGAAGCGGGCGCCGAAGAACATGCCCGACTGGATCCCGACCGCGCACATCACCTTCCCGAGCGGGCGCAGCGCCGACGAGATGTGCCCGACGGAGGAGGCGGCCGTCCTGTGGGCCGCCCAGTACGGCACCCTCACCTTCCATCCGTGGCCCGTGCGCCGCACCGACGTCGACCGCCCCGACGAACTGCGCCTCGACCTCGACCCGCAGCCCGGCACCGACTACGACGACGCGGTCTTCGCCGCCCACGAACTACGCGCGGTCCTCGACGAGTTCGGTGGTCTGCGCGGCTGGCCCAAGACCTCCGGCGGGCGCGGCCTGCACGTCTTCGTGCCGATCGAACCCCGCTGGACCTTCACCCAGGTCAGGCGCGCCGCCATCGCCGTCGGCCGGGAGATGGAACGGCGGCTGCCGGAGCGGGTGACGACCAAGTGGTGGAAGGAGGAGCGGGGCGAGCGCATCTTCGTCGACTACAACCAGACGGCCCGTGACCGCACCATCGCCTCCGCCTACTCCGTACGGCCCCGCCCGCACGCTCCCGTCTCGGCACCGCTGCGCTGGGAGGAGGTCGCCGACGCCCGTCCGCGCGACTTCGACCTCGCGACGATGCCGGTCCGCTACGCCGAACTCGGCGATGTGCACGCCGACATGGACGACCACGCGTTCTCCCTGGACGCCCTTCTCGAACTCGCCCGCCGCGACGAACACGACCACGGCCTGGGCGACCTGCCGTATCCGCCGGAGTACCCGAAGATGCCCGGAGAGCCGAAGCGGGTGCAGCCGAGCCGGGCACGGCACGAGGACGCCCCGGGCGGGCCCGGGGCGTCCTAGGGACCGCTCCTCTCAGAGTTCCTTGATCCGGATGTCCCGGTACGTGACGACGTCCGTCGTGCTGTGCACCGGCAGCCCGATGTAGCCGGAGGCGAACGACGGCCGTCCGTGCCCGGGTCGTCCGCGCACGGCGGGGAGAACTCCTGGCCTGGTGAAGAATCCCGACGGTACGATCCCCGGCTACGAGCCGCACGGACCGCACGGACCGCACGGACCGCACGGACCGCACGAGGCGCACGACCGCACGGACCGCACGGACCGCACGAGGCGCACGACCGCACGAGGCGCACGGACCGCACGAGCCGCACGAGCCGCACGAGCCGCACGAGGCGCACGAGTCGAACGAGGCGCACGAGCTGCACGGACCGCACGAGCCGCACGAGGCGCACGAGGCGCGCGAGTCTCCTGAGACGGGCGGGGTCGGCGGCGCTCACGAGCACTGAGGGACGGCAGTCGGAGAGCGCTCTCATCCCGGCCGTCCCGCGGAGCTATCCTGAGCCGCAGCCGGCCAGGAGGAGCTCCGAAGTGACCGAGACAGCGTCGCGTCCCACGCTGGAGGCCGTGGCCGCACGGGCCGGGGTCTCCCGCGCGACCGTGTCGCGGGTCGTCAACGGCGGGGACGGGGTCCGGGAGCCGCTCGTCGAGCGGGTCCGGCGGGCCGTGGAGGAACTCGGCTACGTTCCCAACCAGGCGGCGCGCAGCCTGGTGACGAAGCGGCACGACGCGGTCGCCGTGGTCATCGCCGAACCGGAGACCCGGGTCTTCGCCGACCCCTTCTTCGCGCTTCAGCTCCGCGGTATCAGCAAGGAGCTCACCGCCCACGACAACCAGTTGGTGCTGCTGCTCACCGAGGGCCGCGACGACCATGCCCGCGTCGCCCGCTACCTCGCCGGCGGGCATGTCGACGGAGCCCTGGTCTTCTCGTTGCACCTCGACGACCCGCTCCCCGGTCTGATCCAGGGCGCCGGTGTCCCCACCGTGTTCGGCGGCCGTCCCGGCTGGAGCGACGGCACGCGGGACGTGGTCTACGTCGACAGCGACAACCGCGGCGGCGCCCGTGAGGCCGTACGCCTGCTGGCCGGGCTCGGCCGTACCCGCATCGCGCACATCACCGGACCCCTCGACCAGACCTCCGCGGCGGACCGGCTCGACGGATACCGGGAGGTCATGGGCGACACCGATCCGCGGCTCGTCGTCGAGAGCGACTTCACGCCCGGCGGCGCGGAGCGGGCCATGCGGGAACTCCTCGACCGCTGCCCCGACCTGGACGCCGTGTTCGCCGCCAACGACCTCGCCGCCTCGGGCGCCCTGCGCGTCCTGCGCGAACACGGGCGGCGCGTGCCCGAGGACGTCGCCGTGGTCGGCTTCGACGACATGCTCCCCGTCGCCGAACAGAGCGACCCGCCGCTGACGACGGTCCGTCAGGACATCGAGGAGATGGGCCGGATCATGGCCCGCCTCCTGCTGCGCCGCCTCGACCGGCATGTGGCCGACGAGGAGTCGGGCGGTGTGGTCCTGCCGACCACCCTGGTGCGCCGCGCTTCGGCCTAGGCCGTTCTGGTGGTCCGGCCGTTCTGGTGGTCCAGCCGTGCCGTCGGTCGATCGCTTCTGCTCCACGAGTGACCGGCTGCGCTTCCGCACCGCCGAGACGGGCGCGCCCGGGAACGCCGTGGTGGTCGACGACCCCGAAGGCAGGCGGTCGTGCCGGTGCGGGCACCTTCGCCGACGCGGGCTGCCAGTCCTCGCGGCGGACACACTGCCGGAGTACGCCCGCCCCGTCGGTCATCCGGACACCGCCCGGCATCCCATCGACGGCACGACGGCACGACGGCAGGACGGCAGGACGGACGAGCGGGACGAAGGACGCGGCCGGGTCACTCATGTGGACCGCGTCGACGGCGAGCTCCTACGTGTCCTGCGCCGCGCTCCTGATCACCGCGAAGCGTGCCCCGGAGGGGTCGGCGAGCCTGGCGATGCGGCCGACGCCCTCGACGTCCGTGGCGGGCATCCGCACTCTGCCGCCCAGCTCCTCTGCCCTGGCCACGACCACGTCCACGTCGGTGGCCTCGAAGTAGGGAAGCCAGTACGCGCCGGACTCGGCCTCCGTGGGATCGTCGGCCGGCGATACGATCCCGCCGAACATCGCCTCCTCCCCGGCACCGGCCGGGTTGACGCAGGTGTAGGTGCCGCCCGGGAAGGGGGCGGCCGAGGTCTCGAGGCCCAGCGTCGCGTTGTAGAAGGCGGCCGCCGCGGCGACGTCCGGCGTGTACAGCTCGACCCAGCACAGTGAGCCGGGTTCGTTCGCCAGGTCCACGCCCTTGGTCCGACCCGGCTGCCAGAGGCCGAACGGCGCGCCCGCCTGATCGGCGAGGACCGCCATCGTGCCCTTGCCCATCACGTCCATCGGCGCGAGGAGCACCCTGCCGTGCGTCTGTTCGGCGGCCTTGGCCGTGGCCTGCGCGTCCGATGTCCGGAAGTAGACCGTCCACGACGGCGGGCCCTGCCCCGGCGTGGTCTGCATGCCGCCCGCCACGGTCTTCCCGTCCAGCTGGAAGAAGCCGTAGCCGCCGGCATCGGGTCCCGCCGACTCGAACCGCCAGCCGAAGAGAGCACCGTAGAAGCTGGTGGCGCCGTCGATGTCGGATGTGCCGACGTCGATCCAGTTGGGAGCGCCGTCGACGAAACGGGTGGTGAGCATCCTTGCCCTCCTCGAAGGGGTCCCGACCTCTGCACTGCCGAGTCTCGCACCGCCCACTGACAACCGCTGCCGGAACACCGTCGAGCAGTGCCGCGCGCCGCCGTGCGTCATGGTGCTCGACAGGTGCATCATCGGGCGGCCGGGGGCCCTGCGGCACCGCGTATATCCGGCGTTGATCGAACGTTTTTCGCCGCCGGGCACGATCCTGGCCATGTACACCGACACGATTCCGACACCCGACCTCGGCTGGCAGCGGGAGGCGCTGTGCGCACAGACCGGGGCGGACTTCTTCTTCCCCGAGCCCGGCAGTTCGGTGCGGGAGGCCAAGCGCATCTGCGGCATGTGCGAGATGCGGCCCGCGTGCCTCGAGTACGCCCTGGCCAACGACGAACGCTTCGGCGTCTGGGGCGGCCTGTCCGAGAAGGAGCGCCTGAACCTCCGGCGCCCGGCACGCTGACCGTGCGGTCGCGCCGACCAATGCGGTAGCGCCGACCAATGCGGTAGCGCCGACCAATGCGGTCGCGCCGACCAATGCGCTAGCGCCGACCTGTGCGGAAGCGCGACCCCAAAACCGAGTGACCGCGCCGCGGGGGTGCGGTTAGGATCCGGGGGCGCGTTGGGCGGCTCGAATCCGGTCGTCCGGATGCGTGCGCGGTCCCGTAGAGCAGAGGCAGACTCGCCACCTTCTCAGGGTGGTTACGCCGGTTCGAATCCGGTCGGGACCACGGTACGGCGAACACGGGGCGGGCACGGGGCGGGCGGGGGCGGATGAGCGGGGACACCCCGGGGGAGGCGTTCGGCTCGTCGGTCACCGAGGAGGAACTGGCCGCCTTCCACGACGTCGTGGGCAGGCTGCGCGCTCTGCCCGTCGACGATCCCGTACGGCTGCGGGCCGAGCAGGTCGCCGCGTCCTTCGCGCGCGACGGACGGTTGCGGCGGCGCAAGGAGCGGGGCGCCGAAGTGGCGGCCGCCGACGCGGCGGCGATGTCGGCGACCGCGACCGGGGCCCTGGACCGGCGTGAGGACGCGCCCCTGGTGGATGCGGGACCCGGAGGCCGCTTCCACCGGCCACGCACCTGCTACGTCTGCAAGTCGCCCTATCGGGAAGTCGACACCTTCTACCACCGGCTCTGCCCCGGCTGTGCCGCCGACAACACCACCCGCCGCGCCCTGAGCACCAACCTCGGCGGGCGCCGGGTCCTGCTCACCGGCGGCCGGGTGAAGATCGGCTTCCAGCTGGCGCTGATGATGCTGCGGGACGGCGCGGAGACCATCGTCACCTCCCGTTTCCCGCACGACACCGTCCGCCGCTTCCGCGCCGAGCCGGGCAGCTCCGCATGGCTGGACCGGCTCACCGTCGTCGCCGTGGATCTGCGCGACCCGCGCCAGGTGCTGGGCCTGTGCGAGGAACTGCGCCGGGAGGGCGTACCGCTCGACATCCTGGTCAACAACGCGGCGCAGACCGTGCGGCGCCCGCCCCAGGCGTACGCCCTGCTGGCCGCCGGCGAGTACGACGCGCTGCCCGAGGGGGCGCGCCGGGCGCCCGGGTTCACCCCGATGCGGATGCTGGAGGGGCTCGGCGGCTCCGTCTCGGCGCTGCCCGCCGCCCTGCGTGAGGCCGACGAGGCCGGGCTTCTGCCCGATCCCTCCCCGGAGAACTCCTGGTCCGCCCGGCTCGGCGCGCTCGACCCGGCCGAGGTCCTGGAGACCCAGCTCGTCAACGCCCTCGCGCCCGCGCTGCTGTGCGACCGGCTGCTGCCGCTGCTGCTGGCCTCCCCGCATCCGCGCCGGTACGTGATCAACGTGACGGCCGTCGAGGGCCGGTTCGCGGTGCGCAACAAGATGCCCGGGCACCCGCACACCAACATGGCCAAGGCCGCCCTCAACATGCTCACCCGCACCAGCGCGGCCGCGCTCGCCGAGCAGGGGGTGCACATGTGTGCCGTCGACACCGGCTGGATCACCGACGAGAACCCGGCGCCGAAGAAGGCCCGGATGGCGGGCGCGGGTTTTCGTACCCCGCTGGACATCGTGGACGGCGCGGCACGCGTGTACGACCCGATCGTGCGTGGCGAGGCCGGCCACCCGGTGTCGGGAGTGTTCCTCAAGGACTACCGGGAGGCGCAGTGGTGAGCGAGGAGCACGCGGCGGGGCCGGGGCCCCGGCCGGATTCGCCGGAGTGCCCACATCGTGGCGCGGCCCCTCGTCGAGCTCACCCCTGGACCCTTTTTCGCCGCGCGTCCCCCAGTGCCTCATCGGTAGCAGGCCACACTGACATCGGCCAAGGCGCTACGCTCCGGGGCAAGGGCGGGGTCGTAGCGCAGAGGCAGTCGCACCGGTCTCCAAAACCGGATCACGCTGGTTCGAATCCAGCCACCCCGCCCCCTCGGACGCCCGGTGCCTCAGACGGTGGTGCCCGCCGTCACCACGAGTTCCGGCACCGTCCCGTGGAACGTGCCGATGAGCCTCGCCAGCATCGCCAGCATCGCCCAGGCCTCCTCGCGACCGGCCAGGTGCCTGCGCACGAGTGGGCGCAGGGCGTCCTCGGCCTCGCGGACGCGGGCCGGGAACAGGACATGGCCCACGGACAGCATGTCCAGAACCTGGGAGGCGGGGGCGTGGGTCGTCGCGTACCGGGCCGGGCCGTCGAGTACGCCCGCCTGCCGCAGCCGGTGCGTGAACTTGGGGTGCGAGCCGAACCGGGCGCGCAGCGCGGGCGGACAGTCCGGGCGCACCGACAGCACCCAGCGCGTGTACCCGGGCAGTGGAAGTTCGTCGTGGGCCGCGCCGACCGTCTCCCAGTCACCCCGGGTCAGCACCATGGACCCGGCCGCGCGGGCGGAGGGCATGGAGTCCGCCTCGCGCAGGGCGCCGACGAGGCCGTGCCGGACGTAGCTCTCGGGAATGCCGGGTTCCTGCTCCTGGTGGACGGGGCGCACCGGCAGTGGCTTCGTGCGGCCGGGGCCGAACGGCACCCCGCGGGCGAGGGCCCGGCGCAGGGCGGGGTCGGGGCCGACGAAGCGCCACACGAGGGCGTTGAGCTCGGGGTCGTCCTGCTCCAGGACCCACAGCACCACCGAGGCCGGCAGGGGCTTCCCGTTCCCGATCCGCTCGATCCGGGCGCGGCTCGCCCCCGGCCGCTCCCGCCGGGACAGGCGGATCCGGGTCCGGATCCGCCCGGCGGTGTCCTCGTCGGCCAGACCGCGCAGGAAGCCCACCGCGTGCCGGTCCGTGTCGATGTAACGCATGGCGGCATGATGCCGCAGAGCGCGAACGGCCCGCACCGGGAAACAGGTTCCCGGTGCGAGCCGTCGGCGGGGTCGGTCGTACGGTCAGCCCGCGGCGCGGGCGGCCATCCGCGCCTTGCGCGTCGCCAGCTTCTCGTCGAACTTGGACGCCTCGGAGTCGAGGCCGCCCATGTACAGGCCGATCTCCTCCTGCGCCTTCTGTCCCTCGGGGCCGAGACCGTCGATCTCCATGACCTTCAGGAAGCGCAGCACGGGCTGGATGACGTCGTCGTGGTGGATCCGCAGGTTGTACACCTCGCCGATCGCCATCTGCGCGGCGAACCGCTCGAAGCCGGGCATACCGTGCCCGGGCATACGGAAGTTGACGAGGACGTCGCGCACGGCCTGCATGGTCAGGTCGGGGGCCAGCTCGAACGCGGCCTTCAGGAGGTTGCGGTAGAAGACCATGTGCAGGTTCTCGTCGGTCGCGATGCGCGCCAGCATGCGGTCGCAGACCGGGTCCCCGGACTGGTGGCCGGTGTTGCGGTGCGAGACGCGGGTCGCCAGCTCCTGGAAGGCGACATAGGCGACCGAGTGCAGCATCGAGTGCCGGTTGTCGGACTCGAAGCCCTCGCTCATGTGGGACATGCGGAACTGCTCCAGCTTGTCCGGGTCCACCGCGCGTGAGGCGAGCAGGTAGTCGCGCATCACGATGCCGTGCCGGCCCTCCTCGGCCGTCCAGCGGTGCACCCAGGTGCCCCAGGCGCCGTCCCGGCCGAAGAGCGAGGCGATCTCGTGGTGGTAGCTGGGCAGGTTGTCCTCGGTGAGCAGGTTCACGACCAGCGCGATCCGGCCGATCTCGGTGACCTTGGACTGCCCCTTCTCCCAGGCCTCGCCGTCCTCGAAGAAGCCGGGGAAGTTGCGTCCGTCGCTCCACGGCACGTACTCGTGGGGCATCCAGTCCTTGGTCACCTTCAGGTGCCGGTTGAGTTCTGTCTCGACCACTTCCTCCAGCGCATGCAGCAGCTTGGCGTCGGTCCAGACGGCGGGGCTACCGAGGTGAGGGGAGGTGATCGTCACGAGAACTCCAGGGGGACGTGAAGCGGAGTGGAACACTCCGGCGAGCTAAGCCGGAACTTACGGGATCGTAGGCTACGAAACCGTAGGTTACGAAACCGTAGGTTAAGGGTCGCGTAAAGATCGCTGATCAGCACTGTTGCGCCGGACGATTCGGGGCACGTTCAACAGTCCCGGGAACCCCAGGTCCCGGGGCTTGAACGGTGCTTCGATGGCCCGGTTCAGGCGTACAGCTCACGCAGCCGCACCGAGAGGCACGTCACACATCCCTCGAGTTTCTCGAACTCGTCGATGCAAACCACGACGGGCTCGTGACCGAGGTCGGCGAGCAGGTCCGCCGTCTTCGGCGCGGCGGCGGAGATGAGCACGTGCGGGCCGCCGAGGAGCACCACGTGCGCGCCCGCCTCCTCGGGCACCGACAGGAAGCGCGGGAACAGCGACGGCCGGTCCACCTTGGGGATGTGGCCGATAACCGTTCCGTCGGGCAGCGCCGTGACCGCCGACTTCAGATGCAGCACCTTGCTCACCGGTACGGCCACGACCCGCGCCCCCAGTGGTTCGAAGGCGGCGCGCACCTGCTGCACGCCGGCCGCGTTGGTCCGCCCGCCCCGGCCGACGTAGATCGTGTCGCCGACCTTGAGCACGTCACCGCCGTCCAGCGTGCCCGGCTCCCAGATCCAGTTCACCGAGCAGCCCAGGCGTGCCACGGCCTCCTCGACCCCGAGGGTCTCGTCGCGCCGGGACTCGGCGCCGGGGCGCGCGATCAGGGCGACGTTCTTGTACATCACCACCGTGTCCTCGACGAACACGGAGTCCGGGCAGTCGTCGGCCGGGTCGACCTCGACGGTCTCCCAGCCGTGCGTGCGCAGGGCCTCGGCGTACGCCTCCCACTGCTCCAGGGCGAGCTTCACGTCGACCTTCTCCCGCTCGACGTGCGTCACCAGGCCTTCGGCGAGGCGCGGGCTGGGGCGGCGGATGAGGGCCTTCTTGCTGGGCACGTCCAGGTCTCCGAATCGGGTGGCACAGACCGGCGCCTCGGACGCGGCGCCGGTCAGCCATCATGCAGGGCGGGACCACCAGGACAAAACCCCGCGGTAACAATGTGCTCCTCCTGAGACCGTACGACGACGGGACGCGACGCGGCGGCGCCCGTCCCGAGCGCGGTGCCCAGGACGATCGCCGGGGTCGCGACGGTCGCGACGACACCTGGCTCACGCCCCGCGTTCCCGCGCCCCGCGTTCCCGCGCCCCGCGTTCCCGCGTTCCCGCGCCCCGCGTTCCCGCGCCCCGCGCCCCGCGTTCCCGCGCCCCGCGCCCCGCGCCCCGCGTTCCCGCGCCCCGCGCCCCGCGCCCCG
>NZ_JBHWUU010000065.1:0-59158 GCF_042737375.1 Streptomyces sp. NPDC060000 | reverse complement strand
CCCAGGACCTGTCCGGCCGATCATGTGACTAGGGGTGTCATGATCTATGATTGTCGTCGTGGTGACGATAAAAGACACTGCGAACGCGGTCGAGGTCCGGGCGGCGCTGTGCCTGGGCGAGGAACACCGCGAGTGGACGGAGGCGCTGGAGCGCACCCCCGTCGGCGCCGCTGGGGCCGAACCCCCACAGGGCAGCAACTGGCCTCCCTGCTGACGCAGTTGAAGGTGCCGGCCGAGGACCAGGCGGAGGTGGCCGAGGCGGCAGAGAAGGCCACCGAGCCTGGCACGCCCTGGTTCTGGCTCCTGGAGCGCACGGTCGCGGTCCTGCGCGCCGGGATGAGCCTGGACACCCCCTGCCGTCGCGCCCCGTCCTCACCGACCAGGGCCCGACCGGCCGATGGCTCACGGTGCTGGCCTGCCTTGTTGTTGTACCGGATGTCCGCGCCCTGCACGCGACGATGGAGGTGCCGGACGAGGTCTCGTGGGCGAGCCTGGGGATCCTCGGAGAGAAGGTAGCCGTGCGGCGAAGGACGCTGGAGGCAGAGGGAGCTGAGATCGAGCCTCCTTTCCCGTTCGACGACTACGTCCTGCCGGTGTTCCAGGGCCGCCGGTACCGCATCGGCGGCCTCGACTGCCGGGCGTCGAACGTCTCCATCGAGGTACGGCTGCCCTACGGCACCGAGCCGTTCGCGATTCCCGCCGACAGGGCCTGGGCTCACGAGATCCACTACTTCTTCTGCCGCCTCCCGCGACGGTACGCGGATGGGGTTCGCTTGGGCTATGACGCCATCCCCTGATACGTCGGCAGCTGGGTTGGCTTGATCGTGGGGAGGGGCGGACCCGACCAACCAGGGCCAGTCGAAGCCGCGGCGGGCCGCAGTCGGCGGCATCGTAGCCGCGACCTTCGCGATATGTACACGACAGGCACACTCATTGATCACTTCCGGTATGCTCCGGCCGCTCTATTCGCACCACTGAGGGGGGATTCCTCATGCGCATGCGCCACACCCTGGCCGCAGTTGCCGCTGCGGGCACGATCGCCGTGATCGCCGCCGGACCGGCCCAGGCCACCGAGTACACGTCCGCGCTGAAGCTCAAGGGCGTCCAGTACGACGCTCCCGGCAGCGACTCCAACCGGTGCTCCGGCGGCAACACCAAGAACGAGTACCTGACGATCAAGAACTACTCCCGCACCGCGACCGTCGACCTCAAGGGCTACGTCGTCAAGGACGCCACGGGCAACAAGTTCACCTTCGCCGCCAGCCACAAGCTCGAGCCCGGCGACTACGTGAAACTGCGCGGCGGCAAGGGCACCAACTCCGACGCTGGCAACGTCGTCTACCGCCAGAACTGCAACTTCATCTGGAACAACGACAAGGACACCATCTACCTGCTCAAGCCCACCGGCGCCAAGGCGGACGTCCACTCCTACACCAAGCGCACCAACGACGCCGACGGCAACGGATACATCAACTACCACGGCTGACTTCCCGCTGACGCCACCCCTCGCCCCGCGGGGTGAGGGCAGACGCTGCCCCTTCCCGCAGGACTCGGCCGGAAGGGGCACAGTCCCGGTGTCCACGGCGTCGTCATCCCTGCGGGCAGCGCCGTCCTGGCTGCTCCAGACGCCGCCGTTTGCGGTGCAGCAGCTCTCGGAGAGGGCCGGACTGCAGGCGGTCTCAGCCGATCTCCGGGTGGTAGCCGGTCGGCGCCTTCGGAGAGGTTCGGAGCACCGCGTGGCCGTACTGGCGCCGTCGAACCTCTGCAAGCAGGCGAAGGCTCAGCGGGTCTGGCGGAGCAGCGCGAGCGCGTACAGAGCGTTGCTGTCCGGGCAGTAGTCCCGATGGGTGCAGCGGGCGCATGTCGTGATGTGGATATCGTGCACGCGCCCGGCCTCACGCCTCGCGCATGAGCGACAGCCGCGCGGCTCCCACCGCTTCAGCACCCCGGTGATGACGCTGAGCCGCGGTCCCAGATCCATCGAGGCCGTGCCACCGCACCACACACAGCGCTTCCCTTCGATCCGCTCGGAAGGCAGCCCGGCCGCCTTGGGTACGGGCAGGATCTCGGCCGCGTTGACGAAGTCGGAGTTCACGGCTGGTCGGCGAGGGGGGCGAGGTCGTACGCCTGGCGGCAGGAGCAGCAGGCGAAGAGCCGGGCGCCACTGGTATCCCGAACGGGGCGAGCCGTGTTGGAGTACGCCTCGTGCCACGCGCACCAGGCGATACCGACCGCCTGAGGGATGGTGGGGGGATTCACGGTCTGCGTAGGCTCTGCCACGTCGACTCCAACCAGTCGGCCAAGCCCCGGGCCGTATGCAGCGGCCGCGGGGTTCTCGTGTCTCCCGACGCTAGGAGCGTCATGTGCCCCACGGCCAACGATGTACACGAATGTTCACAGCAATCAGAAGCGGCTGTATGTACGGGCCCGTTGGCCTTGACGAACCCTTTCCTGGCAGCCGAATCTAGTGAACATTCGTGCACGCGCCGAGCACTGGAGAACTCCGTGACACTACGGTTCATCGGGATCGACCCGAACACCGGAACCGGCGAGAGCCCGACCGTCTGGGTCGACGAGAACAAAGGCGAGTTCGTCATTCAGGGATGGAAGCCCGACCCGGACACGGAGGCGCACTGCGCCGCCTTCGAACTGCCCGGGCACGGTGCCGGCATCCCCGACCACGAGCAAGTGGTGCGGATCCCCGCCCGCATGGTGTCGATCTTGAGGGAGGCGTGCGATGTCGCCGAGCGTGCCCAGCTTCGGTGAGCTGTTCGACAGCGCCCAGCACAGCGCAGTGCACCTCGAGATGCGCGACACCTACGCAGTCGCCAGCGAAGCAGATGACTTCGCCACCTGGCGAAGGACCGGTGCCCGCGACATCGACCCGGCATCCCCGTACTGGGGACCATGGGTGGAGCTGATCCGTCGGACAGTCGCCCGCGGGGTCGTCGTCCGCCGGGCCCGCATCGTGTCCGAACCCGTCAGCGACTACATCCGGTACGAGCATGCCGGCACCGCCGTCAATGTTGACGCGGGCGAACGGGTCCGCTGGCTTCCGCGCCGCCAGGCCAGCGATCTCGCGCTGCCAGGCAACGACTTCTGGCTGATCGACAGCCACCTGATCCGGTGGAACCACTTCACCGGCGACGGCGCCTCCGGCGGCGGAGAGATCAGCGAGGACCCAGGCACGGCCAAACAGTGCGCCGATGCCTTCGAAGCAGTGTGGGAGCGTGCCATTCCGCATGCTCAGTACGACATCCGCTAGTACGAAAGGCAGCAGGTCAGCTCATGCCCGCCTCCCCCTCGTCCTCGGCCCAGGCCGCGCGTGAGCGCGTCGCACAGCGCCTCCGCGAGCTTCGCGCCGACGCGGGACTCACCGGGTCAGAGCTGGCCATCCGCTGCGGTTGGACTCACCCCAAGACCAGCCGCATCGAGAACGCCCGCACCCCGCCCTCTCCCCAGGACATCCGCGCCTGGACCCGAGCATGCCGCGCGGAGGACCAGGCCGAAGACCTCATCGCACAATCCCGCAACGCCGAATCCCAGTACGTCGAATGGCGCCGCCGAGTCCGAGCCGGCCTCAAGCAGCTCCAGGACAGCTACGTCGACCTCTACCGTGCGACGAACCACTTCCGCATCTACTCCCCCACCCTGGTGCCTGGCCTGCTCCAGACAGAGGGGTACACCCGCGCACTCCTGCACGCCAACGCTCGGCTGTTGGACATCCCCGACGACTCCGGCAAGGCTGCCGCTGCCCGGCTCGATCGGTCAAAGATCATCCACGAGCCCGGCCGCCGCTTCGTCATGCTGATCGAAGAGGGCGTGCTCACCTACCAACTGGGCGACGCGGCCGCCATGGCAGCCCAGCTCGGATACCTCCTCACCGCTGGCGCCCTGCCGGCGGTATCCCTGGGCATCATCCCCAACAGTGCACGGGAGCGGCTGCTGTGGCCGCAGGAGCTCTTCCACGTGTACGACGACACGCTCGTCTCCATCGAGCTGCTGACCGCACGCGTCAGGATCACTGAGCCGTCCGAGATCGCCCTGTACTTCAGAGCCTTTGAGGAGTTGCAGAGCATGGCGGTGTACGGCGCCGCGGCGCGCACCCTGATCCTCAAGGCCATCGAAGCGCTGCACTGAACGCGTCAGCGCCCGGCACCTCCTCCAGGGAGGGTCTCAAGCGCTGACGCGTCAGGATCACGGGCTGCCCGCGCGGCCACACCGAGTTGCCCAGCACCGATCGCGCAGGAGCACCTACTCCTGGAACGTGTGCAAGGCCTCGGTCCGATACGCTCTGTCTTGGACACGACGGGTGGCTCCTTACCGTCAGCAAGGAACTTGGGCTCGCCCATCGCTGGATCCGGTATGCCTCGCTCACGCGATTGAGGGCGGTGGTGCACAGCTCTTGCAACTGCTCGAATGACCAACTGGTACCTCGAGTGGCTTGAGCAACGTGATGAGGCAGCCCGGCAGAGTCAGCAGCCGGGGCCGATCTGCGCAGACGACGTCAAGGCGAGCGCAGCGAACCGCAGCTCGGCCGCCCACCTCCGTTGATCAAGCCCCAACGTGTATTCCATGCAGCACCCGCACTGTGGGATCAGAGACACGAATGATCGCTCCTGCGCGGTTTCGACCTCGGTCTCCCACCAGTCGTCCGTCGCCAGGTCGGCGGGGGCGACTTCTCCAGCGACGAGTCTCGCCGCCAGCCGGCGCAGCGCGTGGCGACGTGCCAGCCCTGGCTCGGGCAATTCGATCCCGGACTCGAGGAGTGCTTGCTCGAATGCGTCGCGGATATCGCGGGCATCCGCGTTGCGAGGCCAACCGGCGAGTTCACACAGCGTCGGAGTGTCCAGCCCAGCCGCGAGTGCCTCAGCAGCGATCATCGGAAGATCCTCCGGGCGTATCTCATCTGCCTGGTATCGGCATGCCACCTCACCAAGAGTCGTGAGACCCCTCTGTAGTGGGGTTTCCGGCTCCGATGATGTTCCTGCTGTTCCCATGACTCTCACGATGCCAGCACCGTCGGCGAAGGGTGTCGGGGGTGGGGCGCGTTCTCGGACTCTCAGGCACCGAAGGCGGGGTAGGTGCCGATCGTGAGCCCGGAGAAGGTGAGGAGCTGGCGGGGCTTGAGGCAGGTGAAGGCTGCGTGCATGGCGATGCCGGCGGCGATGGCATACGGCATCGTCTGCGGTATGAGCAGTGCGGGGGGCAGCACGATCTCCGCCGTAATGACGCTGGCGGCGACCGCGCGCCACAGGCGGACGTCCCGGGCGGTGAGGTTGCCCGCGTGTCGGCGGACGAGACGCGGGACGGCGTACTGGCGCCGGTAGGGGAGCCGTTCCCGGACCTGGGTGAAGACGTGCACCCACTGGGCGAGGTAGAGGCCGCTGCGGAATTGGGAGGAGCGGAGTTTCTGCCAGGCACTGTTCCAGTAGATGTCGGTGGTGATCAGCACGAGGAGGCACTGAGCCCAGGTGTTCGCCGTGCTCCGGCTGTGTTCGATGTGCAGGCCGTGGCCGAGGTCTTCGGCGAGCAGGAGGCAGGCGCCGGTCAGCAGGGTGTAGCGGACGGCGTTGGGACTCTTCAGGTAGAGGAGTTCCATGGCGGCGCCGGCCAGGACCAGCAGGAGCGCCATCCGGGGAAAGGTGCCGGAGCCCAGGGCGAGAGCGGCGGCGGTCCGGACGATCAGCGCGGGACGGTAGCCGGTGACCAGGTAGCGGGCCCTGCCCGGTCCGAAGCGCTGCTCTGCCAGATGGGAGCTGAGCGATCCGGGGGCGAACCGGTTCCAGCCGCCCTGGCCGAAGGCGAGGGCGAACCGCAGGGTGCACACGGTTCCGAACACGATCCGGAACCACTGGAGCCGTCCGGGGTCGGTGGGGTGCTGAAAGCCGGTGGCGAGGGCGTCAAAGAACCACATGGCTGTCCCTCACCTCGACGGGCTGCTCACCGCGCGCGGACAGGATGCGGCCGTGTCCGTCGATCCGGTCGTAGCGACCGCTGCGGGCGAGATGGTCGATGACCGCCTGGAGTTGAGGCGGGCCGAGGATGAAGGAGCCCGGGGAGAGGTAGTCGTAGACGTTCACGGGCTCGGTGCGCCCGTCCTTGGTGGTGCCGGTGAGCGAGATGATCGTGAAGGTGGCGCGGCAGAACATCTTCCAGCGCAGCCAGCGGCCGGGCAGGCGGGTGAAGCCGGTGGCCATCCACGCGGCCAGGGCGGTGGTGACGGCGATCTGGACAGCGGACAGCACGGACACGTGCATGGCGGGAGCCTCCGGTTGGGAGGGTGAAGGTGTGAGGGGTGGGCGGCCCCGCGATGGGGGCGCCGGGGGTCAGCGCTCGGGCTTGGCAGGCCGCTGCATCAGCGCGGCCGCGGCCTGGTCGAGGGTGACCTTCTCGTGCAGCAGGGCGGACATCACTTCCGTGATCGGCATCTCGACGCCGTGGGCCTGGGCGAGGGCGAGGATCGCCTCGGCGGACTTGACGCCTTCGGTGGTCTGCCGGGTGGCGGCTGTGGCCTGCCCGACGCTCAGGCCGTGGCCGAGGTGGGTGCCGAAGGTGCGGTTGCGGGAGAGCGGGGAGGTGCAGGTGGCCACGAGGTCGCCCAGGCCGGCAAGGCCCGCGAGGGTGGCCGGGTGGGCGCCCATGGCCACAGCCAGCCGGGTGGTCTCCGCCAGGCCGCGGGTGATGAGCATCGCGCCGGCGTTGTCACCCAGTCCCCTGCCTGAGGCGATGCCGACCGCCAAGGCGATGACGTTCTTCACCGCCCCGCCCAGTTCGCAGCCGATGACGTCGGTGCTGGTGTAGGGCCGGAAGTAGGAGGTGTGGCAGGCCTGCTGGAAGCGCTGGGCGGCGTTCTCGTCGGGGCAGGCGACGGTGGCCGCGGCCGGCTGGCCGGCCATGATCTCAGCGGCGAGGTTCGGGCCGGACAGCACCGCGACCCGGTCCGCGCTCATGCCGGTCACCTCGGTGATGACCTGGCTCGCCCGCAGGCCGCTGCCCAGTTCGATGCCCTTCATCAGCGACACGATCACGGTGGTGGGCCCGATGTGCGGTGCCCACGCGGCGAGGTTGGCCCGCAAGGACTGTGCGGGGATGGACAGCACCAGGTAGTCGGCGCCGTCCAGCGCGGCGGGAGGGTGGGTCGTGGCCGTCAGGGAGGGCGGCAGCTCCACGTCCGGGAAGTAGCCGGGGTTGCGGTGACGGGCGTTGATTCCGTCGGCGATCTCGTCCCGGCGGGCGTGCATGATGACGCTGGTGCCGGCGTCGGCCAGGACCTTGGCGACGGCGGTCCCCCAGGACCCGGCTGAGAACACCGCCGCGCGGGCGATACGGTGCTGGCTCAACTCGGGGTCCTCTCGCTGGACGCGGGCCCGTCACCGGGGCGGCGGCCGAGCCCGCACATCGTATCGGCCCCACCGGCCCCGGCCGGAACGCTCACCGTGCGGCGCAGCGTCAGCAGAACAGCGCGGCGGCCCGGCAGCGTGGGCAACACCTGGTGCGCCTCGCGGAGCATGTTCTGCGCCGGGACCTCCCCCAGCTCGCGCCGCAGCTTGGCGGCGTGGGCGATCCACAGCCGGTAGAGGCGGTCCCACGTGGCGGGTTCGGAGGGGCGCTCGTCCACGTGCTCCACGGTGAGGCCGGCGGCGTGGGCCTGCTCCTCCCAGGCGGGGTCTGGGCCCTGCCGCGAGGCCCGGGTCAGGACCAGCCGGCCGTGTGGGGCCAGGACGCGGCCGAGCTCGCGCAGGGCCGCGTCCCGGTCCCGCGCGCGGCCGAGTGCGTCCACGCACACAATGCCGTGGGCACTGGAGTCGGGCAGGCCGGTGTCTTCCAGGTCGGCGACGCGGAAGGCGGCCCGGCCAGTGTCGGCGCCGAGGAAGTTGGCGCGGCGGCCGGTGGCTTGGGCGACGGCGACCGGGGAGAGGTCGAAGCCTGCGAGGCGGACGGCGAGGGCGCGGGCCAGCCACAGGCCGATGCCGCCGGTGCCGCAGCCGGCATCCACCAGGAGCCGGCCTGGGGGCATCCGCAGCCGAACGGTCATCAGCCCCAGCAGGGGCCAGTCGCAGGAGCTGGAGGCGGCGACCTCGACCAGGTAGTCCTCTCCCATTGCCTCGGCGTACAGGTGGGAGACCAGATCGGTGCGGGCGCGGGCGGTATGGAAGGCGTCGTACTGGGCGGAGCGCTGCTCGCCGGCCGCGAGCGGCGGCGCTGCTGTGCTGGTGGGGTGCGTCATCTCGGCATCGACCTCCTGCTACGCGAGCGGGTGCCGGGGCAGACCACCTGCACGGCGTGGACCGGGCAGTCAGGGCCGGACAGGTCCAGGACGGCTGGCTCGTGGCCGGTGACGCGTGCGACCTGCCGGGCCACGGCCCCGGTTTGCTCGGCGAAGCCGGCGTCGGGTGCGTTGAAGCGGTCCGTCACCTGCTGCCACGGTGCGAACTCGGTGGCATGCACTGCGGAGAAGGGCGGGGTGTCGAAGTTGCCTGGGTCGCTGGGCAGGTCGTCCCGGGTTCCGGCGATAGCGGTCAGGCGGGACTGCGCGGCCTCGGTCAGCGCCCGGGTCAGCGCGATCGCCGGGTCGCTGTGACAGCCGCCGCCGGCGAAGACGACCGGATAGTCCTCCGACCACAGGTAGGCCACACACACCGGCACCCCGTACGGCCCGTCCACCAGTGCGACCTCCAGGGCCATGCCCGCAGCCGCCAGCCGGCCGATCACCTCCCGGCCATGGGGGTCATCGACCGTCCCGGGCGCGATGAGGGTCCGCCGCCGCCCACCGGACTGCCCGTCCCGGTACAGCACGTCCCGCTCCACCACCTCGAACAGGGCGTGCAGCAGCGCCTCGTCCCGGCTGTTCCCGCACGCCAGGCCGGTGCTGGTGGCGCGCAGCAGATCGGGGCTCCACTGCGGCCGCTGTACCCGGCGCCTGACGACATCGACCGGCAGCAGCACCGTCTCGCCGCCCAGCAGTCCGGTGCCGGGCGTCCACTCCCACACCATCCGGGACAGGACACGCGCCGGGTAGGGGACGGTCAGCGGCAGCGCATCCACGGGGCAGTCGGGGGCGACCTCGACGGCCGTGCCGCGGACCGCGACGGGCAGCGGCTGCTCCACGTGCCACAGCTCGATCGCCTCGATCACGGCCGACAGCTTCGCCAGCAGCGCGGTGGCGCCCTTGCCCTGGGACGTGCTCAAGGTCAGTGAGGCAGGCCGGACTGCCGTCCAGACGGGCAGCCCGACGCAGTCGAGGCCGGTTAGGTCGGCAACCCGGGTGATACCGAACTCCGGCAGCCGGTCCCCCACCACCTCCCACGTCTGTTCGGGCGGCCGGGTACGCACCGTGCCCGGCAGCGCCACTCGCTCGTCAACGCTGTCCACAGGCCGTCTCCGTCCGCTCCGTCGCCTCGTTCATCTCCTCCAGCAGCCCGGGCACGAGCCGCTTGGCCGCCGTCACGGCCCGCGCACCGCACTCCAGGCCGCGCGCGGACGCCTCCGCGTCGAACCGCTGCTCAGGGCACTGCCAGACGCGCAGCAGAAGCCGTCGGGTGAGGTCGTCGTGCACCGCCGCGGTTGAGAAGGCCGCCCGGGTGCGGCGGGCACGCGCGAGGGCGTCTGCGTACCGGGCGACGGCCTGGCGGTCCATCTCGGTCTCCCCTGCCAGCAACAGGGCCACGGTCGATTCGTCCCGCAGGTCGATCACAGGGTGGAACACGCGGTGGGCGGGCAGGTCTTCGCTGGTGACCTGGGCCAACCGCTGCGTCAGCGGCAGAGCCGTGGCGCCGTCGGCGGGCTGGAGCGAGCGGTGCTCGAGGTAGGCCGCCCACGTCTCGTGAAACGCCGGGTCGAAGACCTGCTGGTAGACGAGGCGGTCCTCGGTGGAGAGTTCCAGCCCGTCGAGACGGGTGCGGGCGAAGGCGTTGGACCAGCGCCGGAAGTACGTCGTCTCCCACACCGCAGGAGTCGGCCGGACGCCGGCCTGCGCCGCCCGGCCGGCCAGTGCGCTGCGCACGGCCCCGAGGGCGTCGACGCGCTTGAGATCGCCGAAGTGCAGGTCCTGCTCGCGCTGTTCGGCCAGCCAGCCGGCGAACTTCGTCTCGCCCTGGTGACGGCAGAGCGCCCGCACTGCGGCCGTGGTGCGCTGCGGATAGTAGACCGTGCGCAGCCCGGCCAGCAGGCGGGCGGCCCGCCCGCTGTTGAGGACTCCGGCCGAGACGGCGAGTTGGAGGACGTGCCGGAGGTTGACCACCGGCCAGCTCAACGCGTGCCAGTGCCCGTCCGGGGCCTGCCCGACCGCCACCTCGTCGTCTCCTTCGATCTTCCCCGATGCGTAGGCGGCATAGACGCTGCCGACGCCGAGCATCCCGAACGGCGCGAGTTCGGCAGCCCGTAGCGCACCGATGCTCGCCGCCCCGATCACCCGGACCCCCCGGCCTATCGCGGCCAGGATCTCCTTGTGACGCAGCGCCGGAGCCTGGTGATAGACCCCATCGATGATCACCGCTGTGTCGCTGTCCACGATTGCGTCATCGAACAGGTCCCCGTGCCCCACCGGCGGCCACATCCGCACGCCCGGCGCGGCCAGGAGAGGCTCGGACCGTGCCAGCGTCGGTCCGACGAACACATGAATCACTGCGACCTCCACGGTCAAGGAAGGCGCCCCTCCCCCGGTCCCCGCGCAACCGGCGAGGAGGGAGGGACGCCCGGGCGCGAGCGGGAAGGGACTATTCCTCGTCCTCGACGTCGACGGCGACCACCACGGCCCCCGTGATCTCCGTCGTTTCCTCCGCCGACGCCGTTGCGCGGGTCGTTGCGATACCGGACTTGGACTGCTCCATGGATTCCTCCTCAGGTGGGGTTACATAACGAGAATGGGCTCAACTGTTCGGTTCCGTCGACCAGTTGGAGGGGGTCCCGCAGGGGTCCCGCCTTCCGCGAACGGTCACCGTCCCTGTGCGCTGAGTGATTGACTTGAAGGGTGGAAGAGACCACCCGTCACCCGCTTGCTGCGGCGCGCATCGCGCTCGGTATGACGATGGATGACCTTGTCCGCGGCATCCGCGCTGCAGCCGCCCGGCGTGGTCTGCGTTCCGGCGCGGACGTGGCCCGGGTCCGCAAATGGCAGCGTGGCGTCCGGCCCAACGAGGAATCCCAGATCTACATCGCCGAAGCCCTCGGCTGGCCCGCGGACATCGTCCGTGCCGACGACTGGCCGAACTGGCTGCCCCTCAGCGCCGACGGCGTCGTCCCCCTCGGCCCCCACAGCTTCGTGCCCGCCCTCAGAGAGGCCCTGCGAACAGTGATGGAACGCCGCACCTTCCTGACGATCTCCGGCGCCGCCCTGTCCGCGCTGGCCGCCGACTGGGCAACAGGCCCCGCCACCGCCACCGCGCAAGTCCACGACGGAAAGACGATCGGCGAGGACTTCGTCGAACTCCTGGAGAACACCGCCCAGAGCCTCGCCGACCTGCCCACCGAGGAACGCCAGCACACCCCCGCACTCCTGGACGCCTGCCTGTCCACCGTGACCGACCGCCTCGCACACGGCCGCTACACCCCCGCCGTCGGACTGCGCCTGCACACCCTGGCCGCCTCCCTGTCCCAGACCATCGCCTGGCACCGCTTCGACCACGGCCGCCACACCCACGCCAGCCAGTACTGGATCGCCGGACTGCACAACGCCCACGCCGCAGGCAACCACGACATGGGCGCTGGCCTCCTGAGCGACCTCGCCTACCAAGCCGCCTGGCGAGGCGACCACACCACCGCAACCCACATCCTCAACCACGCCCTGACCCGCGCCCACAACCCCGCCGCACGCTGCCTGCTCCAACTACGCCTCGCCCGCACCCTCGCCGCGCAAGTCGACAAAAGCGAACCCCGGGCCGTCCTGCGCGCGCTCTCCGCGGCCGAGCAGCACCTCAGCGACGCCGGCGACGACCGGCCGACCTGGTGCTCATGGGTGTCCGAAGCCGACCTCGCCGTCGACACCGGCCAGGCTCTCCTCGACCTCGGCGACACCGGCCGCGCCCACCAACTCATCACCGACGGCGAACGCCTGCTGCCCACCACCCGCGACAAAACCCGCGGCGTCTTCCTCGCCTACCGCGCCGCCAGCTACCTCGACCAGAAGGAACCCGAACCCGCCGCAGCCGCCGCAACCCAGTCACTACTCCTGGCCCGCCGCATCGGCGCACCCCGCTGCGTCCACCTCATCGACGACCTCCTCCCCCGATTCCAGCCCTACGCCCACGCCCTGGGCGTACCGGAACTCCTCCACCTGGCATCCGCATAGGCCCTTCTGGCGTACTGGATGAACCACGCCTGCCGCGTCCAGCGGGCGCGCGCCGTGCCCGGTGCCACCAGCAGACCGATACGGAAACGATCTTTCCTCAACCGGCCCCGAAGGCACGACACTGAGCTCATGGACTGGGTTTCCCCTCTCTCGGGCATCGTCGGCGTAGTCGTCGGCGGTGCCATCACGCTGCGGGGTTCAAAGGCAGCCTTGGACCGGCAGCTAGCGGACGCCAAGGCCGCACGCACCGACGCCGAGCGAATCGCTGTGTCGAATGGGCTGTCAAATGCCCTTACGAAACTGGTCGGCAAGGCCGACGATCGGCAGGCAGCGGTCAACGACGCTGCTGCCGAAGCGTGCCTCGCCCCAGTAGCGGCGCGCGGTGCCCTGTTCGTCTGCGTCGTAACTGCCTAGCAGTCCCGCGCCCACGGCCGCAGCTTCTCCGGGTTGCGGATCACCCAGATACGGGTGACGCGCCCGTCGGAGACGTCGAACGCGGCCACGGTCATCACGACACTGGACCGCTGGGCCACCAGGCCCGGCACACCGTTGACCGACCGTTCCAGGAGTTCGAGCCCGGGAGCCTTGTCGGCGATGGCGACCATGTACTCGGCGATACGCGCGCCGCCCTCGACGGGGCGCAGGGCGGTTCCGACCATGCCGCCGCCGTCGGCGGTCATCACGGCGGCCGGGTCGAGGAGACCGACCAGGGTCGCGATGTCCTTGCTCTCCCACGCCTCCTTGACGTGCCTCACCACGTCTGCCCGGCCGGTCGCCGGCACCGGAGCGCCCGCGGGGCTCACCCGCCGCCGGGCCGAGGCCGCCAGCTGCTTGCAGGCCGCGGGGGTCCGGCCGAGCACGTCGGCGATCTCGGCGAACGGGTACCGGAAGACGTCGTGCAGGACGAACGCCACCCGCTCGGCGGGCGTCATCGACTCCAGGACGACGAGGAAGGCCATGGCCACCGATTCGTCCAGGACGATCTGGTCGGCGGGGTCCGCGGGGCCGGTGGGACCGGCTCCGGCGGGACCGCCGCCCGCGTGTGCCCACTCGGTGCGGTCGGGCAGCGGCTCGGGCAGCCATGCGCCGACATAGCGTTCACGGCGGGCCCGCGCCGAGCCGAGCAGGTCCAGACAGATGCGGCCGGTCACCGTCGTCAGCCAGGCGCCGGGGGACAGGATCTCCTCCTGCCGGCTCCGGGGCAGCCCGTACCAGCGCGCGTAGGCGTCCTGCACGGCGTCCTCGGCCTCGGTCACCGAACCGAGCAACCGGTAGGCCACATTGATCAGTTGGCGTCGCTCGCCGGCTATCGCGTCCGTGCCGCCCCCGACAGTCCCCATGCTATGGCCCCCGCCTTACCTTTCCCAGCCCCGTGTCGTCGGGCTGGTGAGACCTTATCGACCAGCTGCCCAAGGGCAGAAAAGGGGACTGTGACATGGCCACTCAGGTGACGGCGGCGAACGCGCGGCGCGGCTCCTCGTTCCTGCGGATCGCGATCGCCCTACAGACTCTGACCATCTTCATCCAGGCGGTTTCCGCCGGACTGCTGCTGACCTCGTCGTACGGAGCGACGCTGCACGATGTCGGCGCCCGTGTGATGTACGGGGCGTCGATGCTGTACCTGCTCGCCGCCGTGCTGGCCTGGAAGCCGGGCGGCGGCCCGGCCCGGCCCGTAGGGTACGCGTCGGGATTCCTCGTGCTCGCCTCGGTCCAGGTCGTGCTCGGCATCGCACACGTGCCGTCGGTCCATCTCCCCTTGGGTGTGCTGATGTTCGGCCTGAGCATGCTGGCGCTGGCTCGGCGCTGAGGCCCGGAACGGGGGCTCGTCGGTTCTAGTCGATGGTGCCGACATTTCCGGTGGCACCCGTGACGACGACCTTGCTGCCCGTTGCGCTGCTCACCGTCGGCTCCTCTCGCCGGTCCTCGCAGGGACCGGCCGAGTACCCGGCCCCGCCGGGCGCCGGACCGCGCAGCGGCGGATTGTCAGCACGATCAACGCCTCCGGGAAGCTCAATGCCGACGGACTGGCCCTGTGACGGGAGGTCAACTGCGGCGAGTGGAAGGCCACCGCCGCCGACATCAGCCGGGACCTGGACCTGCTCCGGGTCCCGCACACCATCGTGACCGCCTGGCGTTTCCCGCTCGCCACCTCCTACAGCAAGGCCATGCGCGAGGGCGAGGAGGTCCGCATCCTGCGCGAGAACCTGGGCCACCTGGTGTCGTGGATGCCGTCGCTGGAGCAGACCATCGCCGGCCTCCCGGATGACGCCCCGCACTGGGACTTCCCGGTGTTCCAGCATCGGGCCGACGGCATGGCCATCACCGTCCTGCGGCTGTCGGCGGAGTGGCCCGCCTGGTCGAAGAAGCAGGCCCGCGCCGCCCGGCTGGTCTGCGCGGAGTGCGACTACGACCTGCGCGACAAGGCCGAGGACCGGGTGCCGTTCGACGTCCGGCTGCCCGAGCAGCCCAAGCGGGCGGCTGGTGTGCGGGAAGTGCTGCAACGACGGCGTGGACGAGATGGAGCGCCTGGCCGCGCTTGCCGGAAAATTGTCGTGACGACCGTCGAGCCGGGCACGGACCGGCTGCTGGTCGCGGAACTGGTGGGGCTGCTGGGTGACGCCGAGCACTACAACGCCCCCGGCTCCACGACCGACAGCCGTCTGGACTACCTGAATCGCCGGGCCGCGCTGCTGCACCGGTTTGTCGACGCCGTCGGCGACGAGTCCTCCCGCTACCTCGCTCAGGACGCCGAAGACCGCGCCGAAGACGTACGGGCCAGGGCCGAGGCCCTGGCCCGGGAGTGCGGAGACCCACCGCCCGCACCGCGTCGGCCGCGGTGAACGGTCACGCATCACGCTCGCCGCGTTCGTGCGGGCCGCGCTCGCGAGCGAGCTGGGGACTTCGGCCCCGCGGACCGGCTCCTGCAGGGGACTGAGGCGCTGTCCAGGCCGGTCCGCCAGTCGGGCGAGAAAGACCAGGCCAGCTCCGGTTAGACCTGTTGGAGACAATGGGTCTAACCGGTGGTAATCGCCTCCAGGCCACATCTCGTCGACGGCCGCCAGCGCCTCCCGGGCGCCGGCCGGGACGTCCGGGTGGGCCTGGAAGGGCTGTGCGGCGAGGTCCGGGCGTCGATGCTGGAGGTCAGGCGCGCGCTGGAGTGGATCCGGGAGAACGTGGACCGGGAGGTCCCCGGGGGCAAAGAAGGTCGCCAACCATTGCACCCAGACCGAGCGGTGGTGGCGCATCCAGGACGCCCTGTACAGCCAGACGTGCGGTGCCATGCACAACGACGCGGTCACTAGGACCTTCAAGTACGACCGGGCCGAGGCGGCGACCTCCTGGCGAGGAGCGCCGCCTTGCTGCGGAACGTGCCTGGCACCAGCGCCTGACGCGGCGGCCCGGTGTCGAGCACCAGGCGCTCGACATCCCCACTGGCGCCAGCCCCGCTCCGCAGTTAGACCTGTTGGTCCCATCGGCCGGTCCTTCCCGACGTCGGGGTCAGGTCAAGGTGATGGTGCGCGGGCGTCCCCAGTCCGTAGGGCCAGTGCATGCCATTGCTGTTCTGCCCGAGCTGTCCGTGATTGTGGACCACGTCGGCGGCGTTTGGTCCTGTTGGGCCCAATAGGTCTAGCAGGCCTCGCCGGCACTCCTTCTCTCAACCGCTGCTCGAACCGGAACCCTTCGGGATCGCGTCCTTAGTCGTGCCTGCTCGACGTCCACCCCCGGAGCCGCCGTACCATGAGCACTTCCGAACCGCCAACCTGGCCGCACTGCGCACACGGTTCAGACCCTGCTGCCAACCCCGTTGGTTGCCGCGGCGTCCACGTCCCCGGCCACACCGCGTGCCTCGCCCACCTGGCCGACGCCGACCGCGACGCCTACCTGGCTAGCCTGACTCCCGGCGCCAGCGTCGACCACCGGTGCACCACCTTCACTGAATTCCTCTTAAACGCCTTCCTCAGCGCCCTCCGTGACCCCGCAACCGGTCACCCCCGCTTAGGCGACGCCTGGTTCGAGTTGGCGACCTTCGAGGGCGTCGCCGGGTTCGGGTCGGCGACCTTCGAGGGTGACGCCGCGTTCGAGTTGGCGACCTTCGAGGGCGCCGCCGTGTTCGGGTCGGCGACCTTCAAGGGCGGTGCCTGGTTCGGGGCGGCGACCTTCAAGGACACCGCCGGGTTCGAGGCGGCGACCTTCAAGCGCGGTGCCGGGTTCGGGGCGACCTTCGAGGGTGACGCCGCGTTCGGGTCGGCGACCTTCGAGGGGGCCGCCGTGTTCGGGTCGGCGACCTTCAAGGACACCGCCTGGTTCGAGGCGGCGGCCTTCGACGACTCCGCCCTGTTCGAGTTGGCGACCTTCGAGGGCGCCGCCGTGTTCGGGTCGGCGACCTTCAAGGGCAACGCCGTGTTCCAGTCGGCGACCTTCGTGGAGGCTGACAGGGTCGGGCCCTTGGTGTGTGCTGGACGGGTTGTGCTTTCCGGCGCTAAGTTCGGCGGCCCCGTGACCCTCTCGTTCGCTGCGCGCCGTCTGGAGTGCCGTCGCACTCGCTGGTCATCGACAGCGGAAATCCGCCTGCGCTATGCCACGGTGGACTTCGCTCATGCGGTGTTCGAGCACCCCCTTACGATCGCTGCCGAGCCGGATCCGTTCGTACTCACCGACGGCCGACAGCTCGCCGAAGATCCCTTTCCGAGCGCGCCCGACCCCGGGGGACGGGTGGCGTCGCTGCGAGGGGTGGACGCGGCCCATCTGGTCCTCGCCGACCTCGATCTGTCGGGATGCCTGTTCGCCGGCACGGTCCACCTGGACCAACTCCGTCTGGAGGGGGCCTGCACATTCGACACGGCTCCGCCCGCCGTGCACTGGCGGCCCTGGCCGCCCGTACGGTTCAGCCAGCGCCGCGTCCTGGCTGAGGAACACCACTGGCGCGCCAGCCAACCGGGGACAGTGCGGGGCTGGAACGTGGCGGTCCTCGGCGCCGGGCGGGCGGGGCCGTTGCAGCTGGCTCCGGTGTACCGGGCCCTGCGCAAGGCCTTCGAGGACGGCAAACACGAGCCGGGGGCCGCGGACTTCTACTACGGGGAGATGGAGATGCGCCGCAACGCCGACGACATCCCCCGCGGTGAACGGCGACTGCTGACCGTGTACTGGGCACTGTCCGGCTACGGCCTGCGCGCCTCCCGGGCCCTGGCCTGGCTGGGTGCCGCCATGATCCTCACCATCATCCTGCTGATGGCCTTCGGCATCGCCCAGGACACCCCCAAGCAAACCGCGACCGGCACCGTCCCTCTCGGCGGGGGCAAGGTCACCTTCGAGATCGACAAGGACGATCCCCAGAACCCCACCGGCAACCGGTTCACCGGCGAGCGCTTCGAGAAGGCCCTCAATGTCACCCTCAACTCCGTGGTGTTCCGCTCCTCCGGCCAGGACCTGACCACCGCCGGCACCTACATAGAGATGACCTCCCGCCTGACCGAACCCGTCCTGTTGGGCCTGGCCGTCCTCGCCGTCCGCAACCGCGTCAAACGCTGACTGCCTCGACCCAGCGGCGGAGCCCTGTGCACGGTTCCAGCCGACACCCGTTTCCGTACCTGTTCAGCGACTGTTGCCCCTGTTGGACCCAATGCCCCTAACTGGCAGTCCGGTTGTGCCGAGCGAGGGGAGGGCATGCGGGTCGGGGCGCCGCCCGGGCCTCGTTGAGCTGGGTGAGCGCGGCCGGCACCTCCGCCTGCTCCTGGTCGTCGAAGCCGTACCGGTCGGCCCTGTAGGGGTAGCGCCGAGGTAGGCCCAAAAGCCGCCAGTACTTGATCTTGGTGGGTCCACTCAACGCCCTGTGTGAGCCCCGAGACTGTTGACGCGGTTCTCGTACTCGCGGCGAGCCTTACGCTGCGCCGGGACCGCCGAGGTTTCAGGGGTGCCGTCGAGGGCTTGGCAGAGGTCAAGGAGCCGGCGGTGGCATCCGCCTGGACCGCGACCTCAACGGGTCCTTGCCGCGCCTGCCTCGTCGCCTCACGCCTGACGAGCAGCAGCGCAACATACGCCGACTGCTGACCGGCGTGCAGGCCAGGAAGGCGGGATGACCATGGACGACGGCATAGCGATAGCCCTGGACGGCTTCCTGTACGACGAGGCCGTGCGCGGCGACCAGCGCGAGACCATCGCCCGCTTCCGCCTCATCCTCTCCCCCACCGATGAATCCGTGGACGAATGGTCATGCCCTGCACGGCCACCACCCCCGCGCTCGCGGCCGCCGTGCTGCACGACCTGATCCCCGGCGACCAAATCCGCATCACCGGCTACCTCCGCCTGCCTGGCATCCCGGATGAGCCGATGTGGCTGGACGTCACCACACTCGAAGTCCTGTGGCCGGCGCCGCTCTCCCTGCCAGCCGGTGGCACGGGCGGCCTGGACGCAGAGACGATCGCCGTCCTCACTGACCTGTTCGAGGAACTCGACCTGGTCGACCTCACCAGGGCCGTACTCGACACCACGCGGCCCGAAGACCGGGCTGTGGTCACGCGGGCGCTAGACGACGTCCTCGGCGACATTCCCGTCCCCGGCGTGGAGGACCTCGACCCGTGACCACCATGCGTCCTGGACCTTGCGTCGACATCCGCCCATTCCCGTGTTCTGGCTGCCCATCTTGCCGCCACCATCTCCGCCAACAGGAAGGCCGCCCATGACTGCTGACACCACCCCGCCGCGCCCGCCGATCGTCGTCCTGTGCGGGTCGACCCGGTTCTGGGACGCACTCGCCGAAGCGGCCTTGTACGAGACGGCGGCCGGCCGGATCGTCCTTGCTCCCGGTTGCAACCTCAAGGAGCCTCACCCGCTGTGGGCCGACCCGGCTCGCGCTGACCGGCTCAAGCGCATCCTGGTCGATCTTCACCTACGCAAGATCGACCTCGCCGACGACGTCCTGATCGTCAATCCCGGCGGCTACATCGGCGACAGCACCCGCCGCGAGATCGCCTACGCCCACAACCTCGGCAAGCCGATCCGCTACACGCACCCGACACCCGACCACACCTGACCACCCGGCACTGGAAAAGGGCCCCTCCCGGCGGAGGGGCCCTTTGTGTTTGAGGCAGGAGGGTCAGGCTGAGGTGTGCTCTGCCTGACCTACCAGGTCGTCCAGCAGCGCTGCGTAGGCGGCAGGCTGTTGCTCGCGCAGGATCCTCAGCCACACCCGAGCACCCTCAGCGAACGTGGTCGCCTCCATCTTCCGATGCAAGTGATTGACGACGTAGAAGGCGTCGTCGTACGGCAGCCGACGGGGCTGTCCCTGCCCTTCTCTTCCGGTGGACCCCGTTTCGTCAGAGTGCGTCCTTGCGGCACTCACGGGCTGGGTACTTGCGGGCCTGACGCTTTCCGGCGCGGACCGTCGCTGGGCTGGGGGCTTGGCCACGTCCTGAGCAGGCGTATCGGCTGGTTTGTTGTCCGCGGACAACAACCTCTCACCGGACTGCGAGCCCGTCGGCCGCACCTCGCTCTTGTTGTCCGCGGACAACAAACTCCGCTCAGTCGTGCCCGCTACGGAAGCAGCCGGCAGGGCGTCCGGGGCGGGCAGCTCCTGACCTCCAACCTTGTTGTCCGCGGACAACAAAGCGGGGCCTCCCGCAGCGCGCAGTGTCTGCAACTGCTGGCGTTCCTCCGCCTTGGCCAGGGCCGCTGCTTCCTTTTCCGCTCGCAGATGCTCCAGCAGAGCGGCCGCCCCCAATCCAGGGCTGTCCTTGGCGCGCCGGGCGAGCGATCGCCCATCACGCTCAGGGAGAGAACCTGCGCTCAGCATGGCCTGCAGTTCCGCCGGCAGCTCAAGCAGCACCAGTTGGTTGGTTACCCACGAGCGGTCCTTGCCGAGCTGCTCCGCTGCCCGAGTCCGGGCCCCTCGCTCCGACGTTTCGGCACACACAGCCACGAGCTGCTCCACACCACGGGCTCGCTCGATCACGTCGAAGTCTTCGCGCTCGAGGTTCTCCTTGAGCAGGTGGTTGATGAATGCCTCGCGGTCGGAGGCCAGATCGTCGCGGACGACGAAGTCCAGTGCCTCCAAGCCGACGTGCACAGCGCTGTGGAAGCGCCGCTCACCGTTGACCATGACATGAGCGGCGTCGCCGATCCGCTCCTCGTGGTCGGGCCAGAGTGCGAGATAGGCGGCCCGGGTCACGGCGACGCACGCGGCCAGCTGCGCATGGCGCAGTTCCTCGCCGAAGCGCGTCTTGTCCTCGTCGGTGCCGAAGTTGCGGCGCGGGTTGAGGGGAGTGGGGGAGACTTCGTCCAGCCGTAGCCGGACGAGCTCGTAAACGGGGACGTCTCCCTGGGTCACTGCCTTCGCGCGGCCGCGGGCGCTGCGGCCGCGCCGTTCAGTGAAAGAAGAGCCGGTTCCCAGCCGGTCGGCGACGCTCATCCGCTGATCCTCCGTGCGATGGTCCGCATTGCTTCTGCCTGCTCGCAGTAGGGGGCGTGCGCCAGCAGGGGCGCCTTCACCCTGACCGCCTCTCGCTGGTCCTTCAGTTCCGGGACGATGGCCAGTACCGACGGCTCGCCGATCTTCTGCCACTCCTCCAGGGACGAAGTCGCCACGTAGCCCTTGCGGCTGTCGTACATGTTGACCACGAAACCGAGCTGGGCGAGGTTGACGTCGAGGTCCTCGATCAGATCCTGGATCTGCTCTTCGAGCATGTCGTAGGCGTCAGCAGACGAGTCCTCCGCCAGCACCGGGATGACGATGCCTGACGAGTCGGCGTCTTCGCCGTCCCGGGTGCGGCAGTAATAGATGGCCGTGTCCATGCTGTAGCCGAGGCTCGGAGGGCAGTCCACGACGATGAAGTCGAAGTCGTGCTCCAAGGGCTCCAACGCCTTCTCCAGCGCGGTCTCCTTGATCCGCACAACACGGCTCGTGGCCAGCTTGGCGTCCAGCAGGAAGGCGTCCTTGCAGGCAGGCAGCAGCCAGAGGTGGTCCTCGAAGTCGCCACCCTTTATGGGCACCAGCAGGTCCGCGAGTGCGCCGTCCTTGACCTCACCGAGCATGTGCTTGGCAAGACTTGGGCTGTCGATCTCGATGAGCGGATGGCCGAGCTGCTTGGTCAGGTGCCCCTGCGGGTCGAAGTCGATGAGCAGGGTGCGGTTGCCGGACTCTGCCAGGGCCTGAGCGACACCAGCAGAGACGGACGTCTTGCCGACGCCGCCCTTCTGGTTGCCGAAGATGATGCGCCGCGCCCCAGTGACCCGTTGTGGCTTGGGCCGAGGTGAAGGGTGCTCGTCCAGCCACAACCGGACCGACTGGGCGATGCCTTGGTTGTAGGAGATCGCGCGGGACTTGCAGTCCTTCTTGAGTTTGTCGTACAGCCCAGCCGGCAGGTACGTCGCGAACGACGAGCCACCCGTCGTGTCAACGGCGGGACGGCTCTTGGTCCTTCTCCACGCTTCAACGCCCTGAGTCACGGCGTCCTGGATGTCGGTATCCAGCTCGGCAGCACGGACCTTGAGCTCTTTCCGGAGCTCAGAAGGCAGTTTGGCTACTACCTTTTCCCGATCACTCGGGTCGTATGGGGCGGTCATGGCGCTACCTTACTTACCCCTGCCGCCTCTTGGACAGCAGGAGAGCCGGTTATGTCGCTTGTTTGACTGTCCTGTCTCGCTGAAGGCGGGCCAATCTCGGTCTATCAGAGCTATCTGGCTGCGTATCTCAGTCAACCTTGGCCATCTGCTGTTCTGTCTCGCTCTTTCTGAGCCGCTGCCGCGCCTGACTGTCTACGGTCGTCGTACGTGGACAACGCCGGGTGGGGGTGGCTGGTGGGGGCTGAGGATTTCTGGCTGGAGTATGTCGACGCTCGCGGTGACCTGCATGAAGGGCCGCTTGAGGTGATGTGGTCGGCGCGTTTCGAGGCGGCCGGGCAGGTGCGGACGTTCCCGTCGTACCGGGGTCAGCGCAATTTCGCCGGCTGGTACTGGGCTTCTACGGGTGCCGAGTTGGTGGGTTACGAGTCGTGGGTGGAGCTCGGGGCTGATGCGGCTGGACTGTGATCCGGGTGTGGTCGCGATGGCGTCGCAGCCGTTCCGACTCTCGTGGCGGTCCGGTGGCCGGGCTCGGCGGGTCAGCCATACGCCGGAATACTTCGTGCGCCGTCGGGACGGCACGGGTGTGGTGGTGGACGTGCGTCCCGACGATCGGATCGAGCCCGAGGACGCGGTGAAGTTCGAGGTCACAGCAGCGGCCTGCGCACGGGTGGGCTGGGGTTTCGAGCGGGTGGGTGTGCTCGATCCGGTGCTGGCGGCGAATCTGCGCTGGTTGTCGGGCTACCGGCATCCGCGAGTGCGGCGAAATCCGGTGGCGGCGGAGTTACGGGCGGGATTCGCCCGGCCTCGGGGTCTGTGGGCGAGGGTCGGTGCGGTGGGTGATCCGATCGCCGTGCTCCCGGTGCTCTTCCATCTGCTCTGGTGACGGGAGCTGGCGGTGGATCTGGAGGCCGGTCTGGGTGTCGGCGGCCACGCAGGTTCGCCCGGTGCCCGCGGTCACGGAGGAGGTGGGAGGGGATGCCGGCACGTCCGCGGCTGCTGTCGCTGGGTGACAGGGTCCGCTACGACGGGCGGGAGCACACGGTTGCCGCCCTGCACGGCACGTCGGTGCGGCTGGTCGATGACGCCCAGGCCGCCAGCGTCGTGCTGCTGGGACACCTGCTGGCGTCGGCAGGTTTCATCGTGCTCAGCACCTCGCTGAGCCGCCCGCCGCTGCCGGAGGCCGGGGTGCTGGAGGGCCTGCCGGAGGAAGCGGCACAGCGGGCTGAGTGGTGGAGGCGGCAACTGACCGAGTTGCTCACCGGCCGCCCGGACGGTGATGCAGGCGGCCCGGTGCGGGCCGAGTACGACCCGACGGTGCACTCTCTGCGGCAGCGGGAGCTGGCCAAGGTGGCCGAACTTCGGGACTGCGGTGAGGAGGTGGGGCTGAGCACGCTGCGCCGGATGCGGTCCCGCTTCGAGAACGAAGGGGTGGCGGGCCTGGTGGACGGCAGGCTGCGCAAGCCCGCCACCGGCACGAGCCGGGCCGATCCCCGGGTGGTCGACGCGATCGCGAATATCCCGGGCGGCCGGACGGACGAGCCGACCGTCTCCGCGCAGGTGTTGCGGCGCCGCGTCGAACGACTCCTGGCTGCCGAGCACGGTGCCGGAGTGGTCAGGATGCCGTCCAGGGCGGCGTTCTACCGTCTGCTGGAGGCGGTCACGGCCGGGCAGCATCTGTTCGGTTCGGCCCGCACCCGCCGTTCGCTGGGCAAGCAGCCGAAGCGGATGTTCGGGCAGCTGACGGCGGCCCGCCCCGGCGAGGTGATGGAGATCGACTCCACGCCGCTGGACGTCATGGTCATCCACGATCACGGGACGGTGGACCGCTGCGAACTGACCGGACTGATCGACCTGGCCACCCGGACGCTGGCCGCCGTGGTGCTGCGGCCGTCGACGAAGGCGGTCGATGCCGCGCTGCTGCTGGCACGCGCCATGACACCGGAACCGGTGCGGCCCGGCTGGTCCGACGCTCTACGCATGTCGCGCTCCGTGCTCCCCTACCCTTCCTTGCTGTCTCTGGACGAACGGCTGGACAAGGCCGCCGCGGTCCCGGTGATCGTTCCGGAGACGGTGGTCAGCGATCACGGCAAGGCGTTCATCTCGGACAACTTCCGCAATGCCTGCCGCCATCTGGGGATCTCGTTCCAGCCCGCGCACCCGGACACCCCGACCGACAGGCCGCACATCGAGCGGACGTTGGGCTCGGTGTCGACGATGTTCGCCCAGTACGTGGCCGGATACACGGGACGCAGTGCCGAGATGTGGGGCAAGGACCCGGCCGCGCAGGCGGCCTGGTCCATCCACGAGCTCCAGGAACTTCTCCAGGAGTGGATCGTCGTCTGGCAGGCCAGGCCGCACGACGGGCTGCGCGACCCGCTGATGCCGGACCGGCCGTTGAGCCCGAACGAGAAGTACGCCGCGCTGGTGTCAGCGGCGGGATACGCCCCCGGACTCGCTCCCTTCCGGCGTCAGCCCTCGGGGGCAGGTCCGGACGGCAAGCTCTGGGAGGTCCACTTCGACCCCTACGACATCTCTGCATCTGGGTACGCAATCACCACGGCACGGGCTGGATCACCGCGACCTGGCGCCACCTGCGCACGTCTCCCGTCCCGATAGGCGAGCTGGTCTTCGACCGGGCCCACCAGATCCTGACCGAACGCGGGCAGCGCAAGCCGGACGAGGAAGCCGTCGCACAAGTGGCGGCAGAACTGCTGGACCGGGCCTCGGACGGACCCGATGACGAGCCTGGCCGCCGGACGGCGGGAAGGGACCGGCCGGCCCGGCGACGCGACCGAAAGGTCGCTGCCCGCACCCGGGCCACCAGCGAACCCACCTGGCCACGGCCGACGCCCACGCCGGAGCCGGAACCGGCGGAAGACGATGACCTCGGCGAACTCGCCGAGGTCACCCGCTGGAGATCTTCGACGCGCGCAAGGAGGCCGAGAAGTGGTGGTGAACGCCGCGGAGCCGGGCGGAGAAGAGGCCGGTCTGCCTGATGACCGGACCGATCCCTCCACCAGGTTTCCCCAACGAAAGCTCCCTCCGCACCACCGCCAAGCCGTGGTTCATCCACCAACTCCGCATGATCGCGCACACCATCGAGGCAGTCGCAGACCCACCGGCAGCACACGGGCCGACGGAGCAGGGACACTGAAGTCAGCTGCATCGGAGCCGATTACTAGGCTCCGATCATGACCAGCAACCCCGGATTCACCTGCTCGTGCTGCGGCAGCCACCACGTCGACCTGCCGATGAACTACTCGACCGAGGCCCCCTACGTCTGGGAACCGAGTTTCGCGGACTCTACGGACTGCTTGCTCTCGTCGGATCAGTGCGTAATCCAGGCACAGCACTACTTCGTCAAGGGTCTGATCGAGATACCGATCACCGGCAGTGACGAGGTGTTCTCCTGGGCCGCATGGGTCTCCCTCAGCCGGGACAACTTCGCCCGAGCCGCGGACCTTTGGGACACCCCGGGACGTGAAACCGAGGAGCCGTACTTCGGGTGGCTGTCCACCGACCTCTTCCTTTACACGCCCAGCACCATCAACTTGAAGACCCACGTCCACACCCGCCCCATCGGACAGCGTCCCTTGATCGAGCTGGAGCCGACCGATCACCCCCTCGCAGTCGAACAGCGGACCGGCATCACGATGGAGCGCGTCCGTGAAATCGCCGAAGCCGTTCTCCACCCCGCCGACAGCGAATCGGCCGTCTGACCAGTGGTGTTCCTGATCACTTCCGTAACTGGAGGAGACCCCTCCGACCGTTTGCTGGTGTTTGCACGCATCAGCTACCGGCCGGAGAGGTCCTGTGACGAAGTCTGACACGGAGATTATGGAAATCCTTGAGGCGTACGACCTGACCGGGACGGTCTGGTCGGCGGCGACCTTGACGGGGCACGACCCGAAGACGGTCAAGCGGTATGTCGAGGCCCGCAACGGCGGGCGCAATCCCTATGAGCGAGAGCCGCGGCCGAAGATGATCGACGCGTTCCTGGAAAAGGTCGAGGAGTGGGTCGAGCAGTCGAAGGCGACGATCCGCGCCGATGTCGTCCACGAAAAGCTCGTGAAGATGGGCTACCGGGGCAGCGAACGCTCGACGAGACGGGCGGTGAACACGGCTAAGACCGCGTGGAAGGCGGGCAAGCGCCGAACGTACCGCCCGTGGATTCCCGAGCCGGGCCGGTGGCTGCAGTTCGACTGGGGCGAGGGCCCGCGCATCGCGGGGCGTCGGACCTGGCTGTTCTGCGCCTGGCTGTCCTGGTCACGGTTCCGGGTCGTGATCCCGGTCTGGGACTGCACGCTGGGCACGCTGGTGGCCTGCCTGGACACCACACTGCGGCGGATCGGCGGGGCGCCGACATATGTACTGACCGACAACGCCAAGACGGTCACCGTCGAGCACATCGCCGGGATCCCGGTACGTCATCCGCAGATGGTCGCCGCGGGCCGGCATTACGGCTGCCAAGTGGTCAGTTGCGTGCCCTACGACCCCGAATCGAAGGGTGGTGCGGAGGCCACGGTCCGTGTCGCAAAGGCCGACCTGGTGCCACCAGCGTGAACCTTCTGCCCGCCTACGACTCCTTCGCCGAGCTCACCGATGCCTGCCTGACCTGGTGCGATGAGGTGAACTCCCGCCGCCACCGGGCGACCGGGCAGATACCCGCCAACCGCCTGGACATCGAGCGCACCACCCTGCACATCGCGCCCATCGAGCCGCTCGCGCTCGCGCTGGGCGAGGAGAGGCTGGTCGCCTCGGACCGCACGATCAGCTTCAACGCGGTGCGCTACTCGACCCCGCCGGGCTACACCGGCGCGAAGGTGTGGTGCCGGGTGGTCGGCGAGGAACTCTCCATCACCGCCCGCACCAACTCCGGTGATCTGTCGGAAATTTGGCGCCACCAGCTCTCCACCCCGGGTGTTCCGCAGATCATCGACGCCCACTACCCCGACCATCCCGACGGCCGCAGCGTCCACCAGCCGAGGCTGCGGCCCCGCTCGGAGGCGGAGATCGCGTTCGTGGGCATCGGCCCTGGAGCCGGGCGCTGGCTCAAGGAGGCTGGACCCGCCGGCGCGGTCCGTATCCGCGCCAAGATGGCCCGCGCGGTCGAGCTGGCCACCGTCCTGGGCAGCGACAAAGTCGACCAGGCCCTCGGCCTTGCGGCCACGGCCGGGCGCTTCGCCGACGACGACCTGCTCTCGATCCTGGGACACATCGCCGACAGCAAGCCCGCCGGCGAGGTCGTCCGCGCGGACGAGGCCCACTCCGTCCAGAACGGAACCATCGGCTGGCAGGCCCTGGGCCAGTAGGCAACGGCCCCAATCCAGTTCAAGCCCAGTGGAGCTGGGTCAGTCGCCGAGGAACCACAGATACAGGTGCGTCCCGCGCTCGACGATCTGGCACAACTCTCGGGCCTGAGCGACCCATTCGCCCTCACAAGCGGCCGGAAGCCGGCTGAGTTCCGCCTGCAGCAGCGGGATCTGCCGCTGGTTGAACATCGCGTCCCCATACGGGGTCAGGGCGAAAAGCATCGGGAATTGCGACGGGGCCAGACCCGCGAAGGCATTTGTCCACTTCAACCCGGCCTCGGCGCGAGCCACGACGTTCCCGAGATCACCACGCACGACCAGATTTATCACCTGCCGAGCCTATCGGCGGCTACCTCGACCAGCGAAGGAATATACGACCGTGACGTTTCCCCAGGCTCCGGCCCTGCCCGAGGAGTTGGACAGGCTGATGCGCCGGATGCGCCTGCCCTATATGCGCAAAGCCGCCCCCGACGTGCTGGCCACCGCCCGCGCCCAACGCTGGGATCCCGCCGAGGTGTTGCGGCTGCTGATAGCCGAGGAGGTCACCGGCCGCGACGCCGCCACCCGGCGCCTTCGCCGCCACTCGGCGAACTTCCCCACCGGCAAGACCCTGGGCTCCTGGCGGGCCGAGGACTCCACCATCCCCGAACCCACCCAGAACTCCCTGACCACCCTGGAATGGATCGGCCGCGCCGAGAATCTGGTGATCGCCGGCCCGTCGGGGACGGGAAAAAGCCACTTCACCGAGGGACTTGCCCAAGCCGCGATCGAAAACGACCTGCGGGTGTCCTGGTTCACCCTGGAGACGCTGAGCGCCGCGATCGGGAAGTCGAAGGTCGACGGGTCCACCGCACGGACCGTCGCCCGGATCTGCCGGGCTGATCTGATCGTCATCGATGACATTGGCCTGCTGCCGGTCGGTGAGGACGCCGCCGAGGCGTTCTACCGGATCATCGACGCCGCCTACGAACGCCGGTCCATCGCGGTGACCAGCAACATCCACCCCTCAGGCTTCGACACGATCATGCCGAAGACTCTCGCGGGCGCGAGCACCGACCGCCTCATGCACCACGCTCACCTCGTGACCACCACCGGCGACTCGCACCGCCTCGCCAAGGCCCTCGCCGGGAAGGGAGTGGTCCCCCTGAACTGACCCCCACCCCCAGGAACACCACTGGCCACACACCTGGGTTTCTGGTGGCCACCAGCCTGGACACCCCACGGCCACCCACCTGGGCATCTCAATGGCCGTTGACACTTCGGGCTCTTGCTACCTCGTTCCATGCCGACGACCCAGTCCGCCAGGGGTGCGAGCGGACCATCGGCGAGCGCGGGGGCAGGCTCAGTCTGTTCAGAACGCGGGACATCTCAGGCAGCACGGCATCCGGGGGCGGGCCGGGGCTGCGATTGATTATTCGTCCGCCCGGGCCTCGGGATCAGATGGTGGTCAGGATGGCGCGCAGTCGCTCGTCCTCGCGGATGATGCTGTTCGCGACGCCTGAGCCGACGATGCGCCGGTCCCCCTCGGCGAGTTCGGCGACGCGCAGGCGCTGTTGGGTGCTCAGGGCAGCGGCACCGAGGGCTTGGAGGGCCTCGCAGGCGCCGGAGATGTCCGCTCCGGTTTCGGCGGAGTGAATGGTGGCCTCGGCGAGTCGCTCGAAGTCGACGACGTCGGGGTCGGGGTCGGTGATGGTGAGCAGGGCGAGGGCGGTAGCGGGGGCCTTGTCGGGGTCGTCGAGCAGTTGTTCAAGTCGGGGGATCAGGGGCCGGGCGGCCGCGCCGAGGAGGGCGGTGGCGCGGACGGCGCGGACGACGGTCCACCGGTACCAGAGCTGGTTGCCAGTGGTGCGGTCGAGGACGGAGGCCAGGATCGTGACGGCTTCCTCGGCGTCGCCGTCGATCTGCCACAGGGCGGTGGCGATCGCGATGTCGCGGTCCAGTTGCGGGGTGGTCGGCTCGTCGTCCTCGCTGACGGCCGCCCGCAGGGCGGGGAGCAGCCCGGCGGCCGTCGCGCCCAGGGCGGCGGCCGCCTGGGCAGCCTCGGCGACCTCGCGCGGGCCGGCGGCGAGCGCCTTGGTGACGGCGTCGAGCAGGACGTCGGTCTCGCCGGTGAGGTCGTGGTGGGCCCCCGCCACCATCAGCGACCCGGCAGCGGCCCGTAGCACGGCGCCGGCCTGCTCGCGTTTGGCCTGCGGGCCGGCGGCTGCCACGGCGGCGATGGCGGTGGCCGCGTGCTGGAAGCCGGGCAGCACGGCATACAGCTCGGGCAGGGCGGCGGCGGCCTGCGGGCCCCACTGGCGCAGCAGGTGGACCAGGTCGGCGGTCTCGTTGTTGCCGAGCCCGTCTGTGGCCAGGCGTGCGCGGACGGCGGCGAGCAGAGCCGGGTCGAAGGGGAAGGCGGGGGCCTGGAAGTCGCCTGCGGCGTCGAGCGCTCGGGGGCGCCGGTCGAGGTCTCGGGCCAGCAGCGGGGCGGCCTGTCGGGGCGCGACCCGGACGAGCACGGCCAATGCCTGATCAGCCGCCTCGTCGTTGGGTTGGGCGGCGAGTTCGGCGAGGACGGGCGCGGCCTCGGCGGCGGCTGGGCCGAGCTTGCCGAGCAGGTTTGACGCCGGGTACTCGGCGGCGAGTGGGGCGATGGCCGGGACGAGTCGCTGGGGGGCGCTGCGGGAGAGGTAGCAGGCGTGGTCGGCCGCGGAGAGCGCTTCGGCCCGTACTTCGGGGCGGTCGTCGCGCAGCGCAGCGTCCAGCAGGGCGAAGGCGGCCTCGCGGTCTGCCTCGGTCCCACGGCGCAGCAGGCTGTCGACGATCGCGTGCAGCGGCTCGCGGTGGTGCATGCTGTACCGGTCGACGGTGAATTCGCGGGCGGGCAGCAAGCCGAGCGCGGTGTCGTGGTGGGCGTCGGTCCACGGCTCCCCGGCGGCCAGAGCGACGAGGAGCGCGGCCAGGCGCAGCGGCGCGGGCGTGTCCGCGCCGAGCAGCGCGCGGGTCTCGACGGCGGCGCCGGAGAGGTCCACCCGGCCGAGGGCGATGAGCAGTTCGGCCCGGACGCCGGGATCGGCCTCGGCCGTCCACCGGCTCCACAGGGCAACCGGGGCGGCCTCGGCATTCCGGGTATGACCGAGCGTCCAGGCGGTGAGCAGTCGGACGTTCATGTCTTCATGTGCCAGCAGCGTTATCAGCAGCGGGATTTGGGTGGCAACGGCGGCCCGGACGGCGCCCGGCGCGATCTCCCATTCGTCATCGCTCTCGGCCAACCCGCCGAGCAGGCAGAGGACTTCGGCCGTCCCCGGCCGGGCAGCAGCGGCGATCCGGGCGAGGTAGGGGACGGCGTACACGCTGGCGGGATACACCGTCCCCTGGTGGAGGATGCACGAGTACAGCTCCGAGATCGCCTCCTCGGCATCCCCGCCACCCTCGGCGAGGGCGCGCAGCAGGTCGGGCAGGTCCTCGGCAGGGCCGTAGGCGTGCGAGACGGAGGCCCAGGGGTGAGCGTCGAGACCGGCGAGGGCGTCAGCGAGATCCATGGGCGTGATCTTCGCAGCCGGGTCCGACAGGACGGTCAGGGGATGCGCCAAGAGCGGATTCGCTCCGCAATGCCGTACGAGTCCAGACCCAGCGCGTGAATATCGGCGATCAGCTCGCGCCAGATCTCGAACTTCGTGTCCACCTGCTCACCGTGCACTCCCAAATACGCGATGGCCACGCCGTACCCGTACAGCTCATTGCGGGTGGTAGCGGGCGCAGAACCACGCACTCCTCGAGCACTACCGCTGCGCGCCAGAAGGCGTCAGGGTTGTGGTGGTCATGGCGAGGCGGGTCCACCTTGTGTCGGGCGTCCAGGCCGACTCGGCAGGCACAGGTCAGACCGCCCGCAGGGCGCGCTCAGAGCGCTGGTCGGGCGTAACCACAGCCGATCAAGATCGTTGGCAGCGCATGAACAACACCAAGGGTGCACTTACCGCTTTGTCCCTCGGGGTCGCCGCGCTCCTCGGGGTCCTTGCCACGCCAGCCAGCGCGGATCCGCAACCCGGCGGTAGTGGCTTCATCCTTCCGGCCTCGGAGATCATCCCGGTTGGCAAGGACCTGCTGCCTGCCGCGGTCTTTTTCCTGGAGACCGTCCTGACAGAGCCGCTCTGACGTGCTGATTACTTCGACGCCGCCCTCGCCTGCGCCGCCAGCGACCACCGCCGGGCGAGTGAATGCGCGGCGACGACGTCCTCAAGGAGGCCGGCACCGAACGGATCGAGGCCCTGCGCGGTGAGAGCCATATAACCCGGTCCGCCGTCACCCGCCCGCTGGTCGCGCTGCGGATGCTCATCGAGGACCAGGCGGTGCGCGCTGCGGCTGACGAGATGATCCGCTGACGTACGCGATGCGCGACGCGTAGGCGACCACCGAGGAGCTCTCCGCCGCTCGCGAGGCCGCGAAGGTCGCTCACGACCAGTTCGCCGACGCGGCCGCCGGCTACCTCGCCCGGACCGCCTGACCCCGCTCCACTCGTGTGCCGCCGGGGCGACCACCTCGGAATGTCATCGCTCTCCGGAGGCCCGGCCACCGCAACCTCCACCTGGAGCAGCAGTCGACGGCCCGCAAGACGCACCAGCGCGTGGTGGCTGCGGAGCGGGACCGGACCCGCCACTTCGGCTTCGCCCACCACCTGGACGTGGAAACCGAGGCGCACCAAGAGCCCACTCTCCCCGTCGTGGCCACCTTCGAAACGACGAAGACGCTGTACGAGATCACCCGCCGGGACTCCAGCGTCGACGTCGACGTGTTCTTCGACTGCGCACTGCGGGCGCGCTCGCGTGGCAGCGGCCAGCCTGACAGCGCACCGGTGGCAGCAGTCGCGAACGCGTAGCCGCCCCGGGCGCAGCGGCCCACCGATGCAGTCGAGCGCCCGACGGATTGGTGACGCGGGGATTCCGCGGCCGATGCCGGACGGCGGGCAGCGGGCGGGCGGTAGCACCAGGTAAACCGGTTTGTTCTGGAGCAGCAGAACAACCGACGACTGCTCGGGGTGCGCACGCTGCATGCAGCAGCTGTGCATAGATCTCGCGCGCAACATGGCAGATCTGCGAACTTATGCAGCCGCGGGGACGGGCCCGCGGCCCTGCTGCTGGCCCCGGCGCAGCGGGCGCCGGCTGCATGCAGCGAGCAGCCGCTGCTCCGGCTGGGCGAGCCTGCTGCCTGTGCAGCACCCGTGTGCCGTCTGGGCCGTGCGAATGCTGCGGGTCCGGGCCCCGAGCGGTGGCAGGTGTCTTGCACCCTTCACCAGGAGCAGCAGCCAGTTGCAGCAACGACGCTGCAACCGGCTGGCCGACAGGGGTGCAAGGGACTGCAACCTGCAGCCGGTGCAGCACCTCGGGCACGGCCACGAACCGGATGCGGCAGCCGGCTGCTGGGTGCAAGAGCCGCGGCTACAGGCGCTGGGCGAGGGTCTCGCAGTAGGCCAGGGGAACGGTCGCCTGGTACAGGTTGCCCTCGGCTGCGTTGCGGGAGGCCATCCCGAGCATCATCGCGAGGCTGTGCAGCGTCTCGTCTCCGTCGGCGGCGTCTTCGCCCAGGCGGGCGCGCATGACGCGGTCGGCCTGGTCCAGGACGTCGGGCCAGAGCCCGGCGTACGTCTTCGGGTCCACCCCGGTCAGGGGCGTCAGCCACAGGTCGGCGTGCGACTGGAGCAACTGCTCGGCTGACCGGTAGTCCAGGACGGATCCGCAGGACAGGCGCAGCCCGTCGGTGTCGACGGCGGTGCCCGGCCACCCGGGCAGAGCCTCGGAGTGGACGGGGCACAGGAGTGCGAGCCAGTCCGGCGGCTCCCCCGGCGCGGCGGCGGGGCCCTGGCGGAGCACGGTCGGTGTGGCGGGGCAGTCCAGCACCTGGCGGAGCCCGGTGAGCTGTCGGCCGGCGGTGAGCTGGTTGATGTCGGACGGCACCTCGGGCTCCTTCGGCGGCTAGACCTCGATGTATGCGACGACTACGACGGTGCGCAGCGCGGTGACGAAGTACAGGACGCGGACGGCTTCGACTTCGTCGGTGTACTGGCGCAGCTGGGGGCCGGCGGTGTCGCCGGGGATCGGCTCGCCGGCGTCCGGGTCGACGGAGATGACGACCAGGGCGCGGTCCAGGGCGTGGATGGCCGCCTCGCTGGTGATGTTCTCCAGCTGCTTGGCGGCGGAGTCGGAGAAGGCGATCCGGGCGCGGCGCGGGCCCTGCTGTGAGGGCATCAGGCGACGGCCGGGCGCTGGGCGGCGAGCCGGGCGAGGTGGGCTTCGCGCAACTCCTCCCACGGCGTGCAGTCCTCCACCGAGGGCAGGCCGTTGGTGGCGATGTCCTCCAGGACGGCGGCGAACTGGTCGGCGTTGGCGCGGGTCTTGGCCGCGTACGCGCGCAACCCGTCGGCGGCCGCGGGCTCCAGCTGCTGACGGGCGCGGTCGGCGGGGGCCGGCTGTTCGCTCATCGAGGGCTCCAGAGGGCAGAACTGGCGTCTGCTTCAACGGTATCGGCCGCCCCCGGCCCTGGGGACCACTCCGGACGAACCCGGCCGTACGAGAGTGCGGGACCCAGGGGTCCAGGTAGACCCAGCGGCCGCTGCGGATCGTGTCCACCAGCGAAAACACCGGTCTGGGGACCCAGGTACCCAGGTTCTGGGGCGGTTGCTGGGTCCACCTGGGTCCGCCCGCGCGATGACACAGATCAGCTGAACAGTGACACAGATGAGTGCGCCCACCTGGGGAAACAGGGGGTTGATGACACAGATGACACAGGTCGGCTCCACTGTTCAGGCCGGGGCGCGGGCCACGACCTGGCCGTCGTCGTCGTTACGTTCTGTGCTGATCACGAGTGTGCGCGAGGCATGATCAAAAGTGTCACGCTCCACCCCCGAATCCGCCCCGGAGAGGCCCCCAGGACCCGGGAAGCGGACATAAAGGAACATATTCAAGGGGCGTGACACTTTTCCGAAGGAGCGTGACAGTCGGTGTCACGCTCACGCTCCGTCAGCGCGGCACCTTCCGAAGCGCTCATCTGTCCCGATAGATGTCTTCGTTCGGGTCGTCCGGGATGAACTTGGGATCTGGCTCCCAGTTCCCGTAGAAGTCTTCCGGCGAGTCGGAGAGTTCAACTTCGTCACCGAGGTCTCCCAGCTGCCAGAACTCCTCGTTCTCGACGTCGAGGTCGCATGCGGAGCAGGCGAAGACGTAGGGAGTGAAAACCACGACGGGGCTGTTCGTCTCCTCGATGTGGGTGTCGCCCATGAGCCACCCCTGTGAGCCGCAGGCAGGGCAGGTCGTCTCCAGGTCGTGTTCCATGTAGCGGGGCGAGTGTTGTGTGATCGTGGCGAGCACGATCTCCCGTTCCTTCGACGCCAAGTGTCCGTAACGCTGCTCGAAGATGGCCCGTGCCTTGGCCAGCTTGCCTTCCAGCCGGATGCGGGCGGCCTGAACGCGTTCCTCGATCAGCCTGTCGTGCAGAGGGACGTAGCTGCCCCAGTAGTCGTCCGGAGCGATCTTCAGCTCCGCGAGCAACGGGTCGATCAACCGCAGGCATGTGGTGAAGACCGTCTGGACCTCCGCGACGTCATGAACGCCGCTGTGAGCAACGCCGTTGCGGGCGTTCGCGACGGGCTCCAGCGCCTGCTTGTTGATCGGGATCTGATTCCGGAGGATCTTGTGGACTCGGGCATGAGCTTCCACCAGCCCGATCGTCTTTGCCCGACTCGCGGGGGCTGAGGCGTGCGCGCCGTGGCCGGTGGCGTGGAGGAGCGAATCGAAGTCCCGGGCCTCGACTATCAGCGCCGGGTGGAGGCTCGCGAGGAAGGCTTTGAGGAGGTGTTCGGCGGCGATCCCAGCGTGGTGAACCGCGAAGTCGTATGACTCGGGCCCCTCCGCGAATGCCGTGAGTGCCGCGGTCATCCACTTCCGCGACGAGGCCTTGAGCTGTTCGGCATGCATGGAGTGGACCATAGGGCTGTTGGGGCGGCGGCCGACCCTGGATTTCGGTTGTCGGTGTCCGGGACCAGGCGGGCGAGTTCGGCGAGCAGCGCGGTGTGGGTGAGAAGGGGAGCAGGCAGGAGCCGGCGGCTGCTTCACGGGCGGCCAGGTCGCGGTAGTGCCCAAGGTTCGCGGCCAAAGCGTGGGCGAGCCACCGCGTCGACGTCCTGCTGCACGTACGACCCGGCGCGGCGGATGAGTTCGTCCCGGACGACTTCGTCGCCCTCACGGGGCTCGGTCTGCTCGCAGCGCCTGGAGCTCATCAGCGCGGGCCGCGACCCGGGCGGCTTCGCGCAGCTCGGCTTCCCGGGCGGTGGCGGCCGCGGCTTCGGCGGCGAGCTCCTCCTGGACGGCCCGCGAATAAGGTTTATAGCAGGCCCTGAATTCCGCATCGTCAGAACTCAAAATCTATCGACCGCACGTGCGTGAAATCCGCTCGGAGGCCGTCGGCACGGGTGCGCCAATCCGTGAAATACGACTCGGTGATGGCCTCAGCGACGATCGGATGCAGGTCTTCCTCTGTCGCACCGGCCTCCTGGAGCTGGAGGATCTGCGCGGCGTAGGTGGGCGAGATCGGCGTAGTGATGGTGCGTTCGCGGCCGTCGTCCGAGCTGCCCGTGCAGGTGAATCCGAAGTAGGCCGTCACCTCCACCATGATGCCGCTGGAGGTCGCCGCTCGCTCCCGCGCCTGCGCACTGACCTGCGGTTGCCACTGAGATTCGGTCTCCTCCACCAGGACCGCCTGCAGCCTCTTCTGAGGCTTCGTCTGCTGTCCGGCGCGGTAGCGCTGCACGGTACGGGGCGAGACGCCCAGCTGTTCGGCCAGGGCCTTCGTCGACCGCTTGGCGCGCGTGTAGAGGAATTCCATCTGGGCCTTCGCGGATTTGGGCGCGGGCCGGGTGAACGCCTTGCGCTCCGCCCGCTTGAGGGCGTCCAGGACCCTGTTGCGGCGCGGGGCCGGCGGCTGTGTGTCGTTGCTGTCGATCATTCCTCCAGCAGACATCCGTTCCCCTGTGGACAGATTCCGTGGCCGGGCGCCCCACCGTTGCGGGAGGGGTTGACGGCATAGATCAGCGGGTCTTGGGTGGAGGGCCACGTCCAGAGCAAGGGGGCTGGCCATGGATCTGCTCAGGCTTTCCGACCGGCTGCCGCAGTGTTCACGCTGCCGGGGCGACCTCATCATGAGCGGGGTGGCGCCGCAGAACGACGAACACGGGCGGCCGATCCACCTGGAGCTGTGCCCGGTGTGCGACACCGGTGACGTGGACCGCCCGGCGGCTGGCCTTCTCGTGCAGTGGTTCGCCAACGACGGCGGTCATGACGAGAGTCGCGTCAGGGAGGGCTCACACCTGCTGATGGAGTGGACGAAGGAGTGCATGGCCGCCCACGGTTGGTACTTGCAGGACGCCCTGCCCGACCAGCCCTGAGTCGTCGGCCGCAGACGTCTACCTCGGGGCACCGGGTCAACAGCCGAGCGTTACGCCTGTTCCAGCGCTCTCCTGACACTCTCGGCCGCACCAGGCGAGAGGATCTCAAGTAGCGCTGAGTCAACGTGACGGCCTACCTCGATCACCAGGCTCGACCCGTCCTCTTCTTCAAAGATCACCAGCGTGTCGGCATCACATGCATTGTTGACGGTTGTCTGAACGAAGCTCTGGACAGGGGACGCGGTCTGCGGCATTCGGCCTGTCGATTGGAGAAGGCCCTGTATCTGCTGGGCGCACGCTTGGGCAAACACCGTTTCGAAGAGCGGCTTCGAGGGCTTGGCCGAGGACGGCACATCCCTGTCTGCATCGCGAACAGCCTCCCGCCGACAGGCGTCTGGCGGTCCAGGGGGCGAGCGCGCGTCCGGTGAGCTCCTGGACGCGCATCGTAGTCGGCTGTGAACCGAGACAGCTCAAGGAATACCTGCCCAGGGCGCGCGCGCCGTAGGCACAGGTCCGCGGACAACTCGAACCAGCGAGCGGTGGCGGGCAGCAAGCTTCCTCACAACCTCTTGATCGTGAATTTGGCGGCAGAGTCGTTGTTGGCCCACATGGCGGCAGGCCACTTATCGCCTTCCCAATCTTCGTGCTCGTTTCTGCTCGTTCCGTTCAGGTAGCGCGTCGAACCGAAGTAGGCGGTTGTCACCTGGATGGTGTCACCTGCCCGGATGACCTGTGCACCGGAAACGCGGACCCCACCGTTGAACGTCACATCGTTGCCGCTGAGCCATACCGTGTCACTGTTGATCTGCAGCGGTTCTCCGTAAGGCCCGCGCAGGTCGGTGATCCGGGTGATTCCCTGCGCGTGCAGCTCGCCCTTGACGGTCAGGTCGTCGGTGACGGTGACATTGTTGTCGTTGAGGACTTCGACATGACTGTTGATCTTCAGCGATTTTTCGTAAGGTCCGCGCAGGTCGGTGATCCGGGTGATTCCCTGCGCGTGCAGCTCGCCCTTGACGGTCAGGTCGTCGGTGACGGTGACGTTGTTGTCGAAGGTGCTCGCCCCGGTGACGTTCAGGCCCGCGTCGACCTTCAGGCCTGCGGGCTGGCTGACCCGCAGCGGGCTGCTGCCCGCACCGCGCACCGATCCGGCGACCGTCAGGTCCTTCGCGGTATTGCTGAGGCTGACGTTGTCGGCGAAGGTGGCCGGGCCCTGGACGGTGAGGTTCCTGACGACGAGGTCAGGGATGCGTACGGTGACCGCCGTGGTCAGGGTGTGGGTGAGGGTGACGCCACCGGCTGTGACTTCGGCGCGCAGCATGAAACCGGTGACGGTGGTCAGGCCGCGCGGAGTGGGCCAGACACGTTCCTTGTCGAGGAGGACTCCGGCGGGGGTGTCGCCCCAGTGCATCGTGTACTTCGCGTCCGAGCCCTCCCAGCGGAGCACGGCGACCTCACCGTTCTCCACCATGATCTTCTCGGGCGCGAAATTCCGGAACACGAACCCGGCCGGGAACTTGTCCACCTCGACCGCAGCGTCCTTGTCGGTGAAACTCCCGTTCGTCGTTGACGAACTCTCGACGATCTCGATGGAGACCTGACCCGCCGTGCGGTTGACCGCGATGTTGGACAGGGTGAGGGTGACGATCTGCCCGGTGAACTGCACCGCGCGGGCCGGGGTGAAGGTGATGACCGCGAAGCCGCCGGAGACGGCGGGAGCGGACGGCGTCCAGCCGGTGCTGGCACCGGTCCTGATGTCGGCGCCCTCGGTGGTGAGGTGCTCGGCTCCCGCGCCGACCGGTACCCGGACGGTGATTTTGTTGCACCAAGCCGGCGTGGTGATCCCGCCGCCGGCATTGATGTTGACGGAGCCGTATTCGGTTTCCTCGGCGGAGCTCACCCGCAACGGCTTGGGGTCGGTCGACGGTTCGTACGGCAGCAGGTTGGTGGTGTTCACCATGATGACGCTCATGCAACAGCCCTTCGGTAAGCGGTGTCAGGACGTCTCGGTCGCGTCGAGCAGCAGGTATCCGTACCGGGCCTGCGCCTGCGGGTCCCCGAAGTGCGCCGCGGAATCAGCCGGAACGATCGGCAGCTCCACCCACTCGGTGTCCGACCCGCGCGGCTCGGCCCAGCTCCACGCCCCGTGCCAGGAAGCGGGCTGCGGCAGCACCACTCCGGCCTCCGTCGGCTCCTCCTGCGCCCGCGCCCGCCGGGCCTCCTCGGCTTTGTCGACCCGCTCGGCCGCGAGCAGGGGGCCGAGCCGGAAGGACGCCCGGATCCGCCGCATCGCCTCGGACACCAGGTCGTCGGGCAGTTGCACCTTCGTTACCGGGAGGATGTCCGTGGTGGCATGTACCGCCGCGTACGGATCCATCAGTAGCGTCAGGTGGTGCTTCATCGGCTGGTCCGGGGTGCGCGCGGGCACGGCCAGGCCGTGGCCGTTGTCGATCGGGGTCAGGTAGCCTCCGCCGCCCTGCGGCATGACCGCGTGGAAGAGGTCGTACGACGTCTCCTGGTCGGGCCCGGTCGCCCCGGCGAAGTAGCCGATGAGCCCGTCGCGGAGGCGCTTTTCGTTGCCGAGCCGGACCGGCCAGCGGTAGCCGTCGTACTCCTCCTGCGACTCCCCAAGGGCCTGGTCCCAGCTCGGGTTGCTCAGCAGCGGTCCTTCGAGCTCGACGCCCAGATCGGCGCGCACCAGCGCGAGCGGACGGCCGATGAGCCGCAGTGGAGAGCCGTCCTCCTGGGCCGCGTCGTCGAGGATGGTGTCGAGGGTTTGGTCGATGGTGTCGAGCAGACCGGTGAGCGCGGCGGCGGGTTTGTCCTTCAGGGTGCGGACGAACCGGGCCAGGTGCGGCATGGCGTCCTCGAACTCCTGGGCGTCGACGTCGGGATGGGGCGAGCCGGGGAGCGGTAGCCACACGCTGTCGTCCGCGCCGTCGATGTCCTTGACGACGCGGAGTTCGCCGAGACAGACGCCGTCGGGTCCGTGGACGACGAGGGTCTGGTCGAGATGGTTGAGCAGCAGCCAGCCGGCCAGCGGGTTTTCCGGCGTGGCCGCGCGGGCCATCGGTGAGAGCCGCTGTCCGTCCACGGCGCGTACGGTCTCCAGCCGGACGCGGGCGCCCTGGAGGAGACGCGGGCCGAGCTGGACGAAACGGGCGGTGCCGACGAGGTCCTCGTCGAGGACGCTGTCAGGGGCAACGCTCTCGGCGAGGGTGAGGGAGACCTGTTCGTAGTTGCCGCTGTTGACGATGTCATACGTGCGGCCGAAGCGATCGACGATGCGCAGGTCGTGAAAGGTGAACTGGCCGGCCCGGACCGGCTGGAACGGTGTTCCGGGGTCGTCGGCGGGCGGTTCGAGCGGCCCGCCTTCCGGGACGCTCTGGATGTCGCCGACGAGCCTGGCGGTGGCCTCGGGGACGTGCACGGTGGTCCTGGCGGTGCCGTCCTGCTGGACGAGCCAGTCGTGGAAGCCGTCGAGGCGCTGGGAGAGCAGTCCGGGGTCGCCGACTTCCTCGCGCAGGGCGAGCAGGCCTTCGGTGGGGGCGCCGGAGTAGGTGTCGAGGTAGCGGTCGATCTGCTTCTGCAGGACGAACGGCGCGCTCGGGGTGAGGAATGCCCGGTTCTTGAAGGTGAGCCAGCGCAGGTCGGCTTCGCCGCCGCCGGGCTGGGCTCCCAGGCCGGACCATTCGTAGCGGCTGCCGTTGAAGGTCCAGTAGGTGGTGTCGTCGGCCTGGAAGGGCGTGGGGCAGTACTTCAGTTCGTATTCGAGGTGCATGGGCAGCCAGGGCTGCCGCCATGGCGCGGTGTGCTCGGGGACGGGCCCGGTGACGGCGGCGGGGTCCTTGAGAGCCGCGTCGAGAGCGCCGGGGACTCGGGCCACCTGGTCGAGGAGGGCGAACTCGGCGAGCAGCGGGGTGCAGGCGTCGGGGAGTCCGGCCAGTGGGGGGCTGGGCGCGGTGGTGGGTCGGTCGTAGGTCCTGCCGTCGACGGTGATTCGGGTGATCAGGGCTTCGGGGAGGCGGCAGGGCAGCGGGGTGTCCCGGGTGAGGGGTTCCTTGGCACCGGTGTCCTTGATGAGCACGACCGGGTCGGCGGGGCGGTAGTAGGACTCGCGGGCGGTGCGTTCCAGCTGGTAGCGCGGGCCGAGTCCGCGCTCGGTCGCGTACTTTTCGATGTCGGCCGCGAGTTCCTCCGGGGTGGTGCCGGTGGGCAGTTGCCTCAACAGGACGAACTGCTCGTCGAGCAAAGCCTTGGTCCGCCCGGCCAGACTCGTCGGATCGTTCTCGTCGAGCTGGACATCGGCTGCGGCGTCGAACCCCGCGGGGTGCTCAGGGGTGAAGGCGGGGACCGGCTTGTTGCGCAGCCACCAGATGTTCCACAGGCGCTGCTGGGAGCGGCGGAGCCTGGGCGTGAGGTCGTCGTACTGCTGTTGGACAGCGTTGAGTTCGGTCAGCCACCCGGGTTCCGGCGGCGGGGGCGGCAGCTCGTCGTCGCCTTCGACGGGGCGCGCGGTCACCTTCCACACATGGCCGCCGTCGGAGCCGGAGAACCAGGAGTGATGGGTGAGGGTGTCGAGATCCTCCTCGCCGTCGGCGGTGTCGAGTGTTTCGAGGGTGCCGTGGAAGAGCGAGCGTACGAGGTCCCCGGTGCGCGCGGACCGGGTCTGGCGGGCGGCCAGCCGGCCGAGGGCTTCGGCGCTGCTGCTGCCCAGCGTGAGGATCTTGCTGAGCTCGATGTTGCTCGGTTTGTCGGACGCGTGGGTGGCGCCTTCGCGCTGCCAGTCGACTCCCAGCGCCGAGCCGCTGTAGAGGGTGCGGTCCAGGGCGTCGGCGGCGGTGCCTTCGGGGGTCCCCCAGCCGAGTGCTTCGAGGAGGTCGGCCGTCCCGTCCGCGCCCGGCGGGAGCAGGCCGGGCACGGACGCGGCGCGGTTGAGGTAGTCGAGTGCGTCGTCGCTGTACCAGCCGACGACGAAGTAGCTGAGCGTCGCGTCGGGCGGGTAGTTGTCCAGGCCGCCTTTGAGGTCCTCAAGGGTGTCGTGGATCGAGAACACGTCTTTGTTGTACGGCTGGTAGGCCGCGAAGCCGGGCAGTCCGGGCCCGGCCGCGGTCAGGTGCGGCTTCTGGGCAGGTGGTTCGGTCCACGGTGCCCGGGTGAGGTCGTGGCGGCGGCCGAGGAAGGTCAGCTCCAGCGGAGCGCCCTCCGGCGAATCGGGGTTCGGGTGCTTGTTGGTGCCGTAGACATCGTTGCCGTCGGCGTCCTGGACCGGGCGGCTCTCCAGGTAGTCGCTCTGCACGATCCACCCGACGGCCTTGCGGTCCGCCGCCGCCGCTGTGGTGCTGTAGCGCACGACCAGCCAGCGGTTGGGGACGAAGGGGAAGGTCGTCTCACCCGTCGCCTGGTCGTAGTGCCCGTTGGCCAGCGCCTCGGGCAGCTGCCAGTGGACGTAGACGCCTTCGCTGTCCGGGCCCATGGTCTCGGTGCCGACGCCGGGGGGCGGCTCCGCGCCCGCGCCCTCCTCGATCATGGCGTCGAAGTTCGGTTTCCACCGGTTGAACGTCTCGGCGCGGGTCAGCCGGTTGACGACAAGGGCGTGCACCTTGACGGGGACGATCAGGTCCGTGGCGCTCATCAGGCGGTCTCCGTCCGGGCAGCGGTGCCGGTGGGGCTGAGGATTTCCTGTTCCAGCGGGGCGTTGACGAGTTGCAGGGCCAGTTGTCCGGGGTCCAGGTCGGTGAGCCCGAACTCCCGGGCCAGGGCGGGCACCAGGCCGCCGGTGCCGAACATCTGAAGCACCGCGGGTCCGGCGTCCGGGTCGGAGCGCAGGTGGAGGTCGAAAAGGCTGCCGGTGGCCGGGTAGTAGGTCTCCAGCGGGGTGCCGATCGGCGGGTCGGCGGCCAGGCTGCGCAGGCCGAGGCGGTTCCCGGAATCGATGCCGTAGTGGATGCCCTGCCCCGGTTCGCGGATGACGACCTTGTCGGGAACGCCGTCCCACAGGACGAGCAGGATCCTCTTGTCCGGTTTGGCGCGGCGCAGTTCGGTGAGGACGGTGCCGTCCTTGAGGTAGGCGTTGACCTTGATGTCCGGCCAGGCGGGGATGAGTTCGGAGTGGATGAGCAGTCCGCCGGCGGCCCGCTTCGTGCTGCCCGACCGGGCGGTAGCCCGGTTGAGTTCGGTGGCGAGGCGGCTGTCGACGGAGGTGTGCACGCCGACGTCGGCGGCTCCGGCGACGAGCGCGTCCAGCCAGCCCTGGTCGAGGCGGAACATCCGCAGGGATTCCAGGGGCAGCATGCGCGGGTCGGGCACGAGGTGGTGGAACGGCACGCCCTGGAGCAGGCCGAGGCGGGCCTGCCAGGCGGCGATGGCCCCGGCGTTGCGTTCCGCGGTGGTCCGCAGCAGGGAGACGGAGCGTTCTTCCGCGAGCACGGACCTTGCCTGTGTACGTGTCACTCTCGGCTGCGGTGTCCTGCGTCCGGCCTCGTCCGGCAGCTGGGGGCTCTTGAGCCCGGTGCTGAGCCGCTCGCGGAAGCCCGCGGAGGCGAGTTCGCGCAGTGCGCCGAGGGCGGGTGGGGCATCCGGGTCGACCGAGGCGCGCGCCGGATCGGCGGCCAGCGCCATCAGTGTCGTCGCCCGGTTGGCGAGTTCGCGGCGGGCCCGGCTGACGGCGGTGGTGTATTCGGGGTCGGCCAGGCCGATGGTGCGCCCGAGAGTCCAGGCGACGGCATAGCTGACGTCGAAGATGCCGTGCTCGGGCTCGTAGATGAGCGCGTGGTCGGAGGTGGTGTGCGGGCCGGGGCTGTGCTCGGTGGGCACGTCGAAAGCGGTGACCGGGGTGGCCGGGCCGCGGTACCAGGCGAAGGTGCGTTCGCCGGAGAGGGTCAACTGAGGGACGGCGGTGTAGCCGCGTTCGAGGCGGTCGCGGACGTAGCCGTCCTCGGGGTCGTCGGTGACCGGTGCGGTCACCGGCAGCCGCAGGGCGAGCTCTTCGAGCTCTTCGGGGTCCGCGGTGCTGGGGGCGACGAGGTTCTCCAGCAGTGCTCCGGGGTCGGCGGCGGGCCCTTCGCTGCTGGTGAAGCTCCAGCTGTGCAGCGAGCACAGGCGGACGGCCGTGGTGCCGCCGGGCAGGGTGCCGGACAGGCGGCCCTCGAAGCCTTCGAGGGAGACGAGGTGGACGGCGTAGTTGCCGGGATTGTGGGGGAAGCGGTTGGCGTTGACGACCGCGTACTCCCCTTCTTCGAGGACTTCGCCGTCGGCCCGGGTCCTGTTCGCGTCGACGACCTTGCGGACGTGCGCGAGGTAGTACATCTCGTCCTCGCGCGGGGCTACCGCGTTGAAGAGGTCCGCCGGGACGTCGATGGTCCGGCACTTGCTCCGGGCCTCGGCCTCGTCGACGCCGCCGGACGGCAGGTTCGGGCCCTTGACCCCTGCCTCGGCAGGGTTGCGGAGCTCCTCGACGGTGCGCAGCACGGTGTCCCCGGACGCGGCGGGGTCGTCGGGCAGTTCGTTCTCGCCGAAGACGAGCAGGGCGAGCCAGGGCGGGCGGGCCGGGGGCTGCTCGGCGCGGGTTCCGGCGAGGTTGCGTTCCCAGGGCAGGATCGACCGGCTGAGGGTGATGTGCGGCAGGGTCCTGGTGTAGGCGCCGGTGCTCTCGCGCGGCGGGTAGTAGGCGTGGACGGACGCTTCGCTGAGCACGAAGCGGACGGCCTTGATCTCGAAGGTCTCCTCGGACGGGAGCAGCTTGTCCTGGGCGTCCAGTTCGCCGTCGGCGTCGCTGAGGGTGTTCTTGACCACGACCCGGTAGTCGCCGGGGGTGGCACGCGGGATCAGGTGGTCGAGGAAGTGGATGCGCAGATCCGGTTCAGCGGTCACGGCCGGTCACCTCGTCGCGGTGGTGGTCAGGGGCGGGGTGGTCAGGCTGCGGCCGGCGAGTGCGGCATAGCCGGTGAGCGGACTGTCGGTGCCGGTGCCGGGTCCCGCGCCGAGCCGGGCGAGGGTGCTGAGCACGGCGGTGCGGCGGACCTTGACGGTGGGGGCGGCGACGGTGCAGACGATGGTCCGCACGCTCTGGTCGTCGGCCCGCGGCTCGGGCCCGGCGGGGTCGGACACGCGCAGGGGCATGCGACCGCACGGGAGTCCTTCGTACGAGAGCGCCTTTGAGGTGACGGGCCCGGTGTCGGTGCCGTAGTCCGGCTCGGGGAGGGTGATCCTCAGTCCGGTGAGGCGGTTTTCGAGCAGTTGGTCGCCGTCGAGCGCGTCTCCGGGTTTGGCCAGGGGCTTGCCCCACAGGCCGGGGGCGACCGTGCCGGTGACCGGCTTGACCACCCAGTGATGGTCGGTGGGGTGGAAGGCCGTGCCGTCCTTGGTGATGGTGACCCGGTGGGCGGAGGTGACACCGGTCCTCCGCATGGGGCGGATGTCGATGGTCCCCTCGTCGGACTGCTCGATCAGTCGTTCGTTGATGTAGAGGTGCGAGGCGGGGATGCCGGCTTCGGTGGTGAAGGTGAATCCGGCCGAGGAGACGAGGGTCGGTTCCTTGGCGGCCGCACGCCGGGCGATCTCGCCCTGATCGGCGTCGGCGAGCAGGCCCTCGTTGGGGATGACCCTGACGGGTGCGGGGATCTGGGTGCGGAACTCGGGCCATTCCACGGTGGGGGTGTTGTCGCGGGAGGAGCCGAAGCCGAAGCTGAAGGAGATGAACCAGAGTTTGACGGTGGCCCGGCCCCCGAAGGGCGGCAGCCACAGGTGGAGGTCGATGCCGACCTCGACGGAGATGCGGACCCGGACGAACCAGACCTTGATGGTGGCCGCGACGCCGATGCTGATGCCGAGCCGGACATCGAGGTAGAAGGGTTTCCACTGGACCAGCACGTCGAGGTGCGCGGTGAACCACGCGGAGAAGATGCCCTTGTCGTAGACGGCGGCCAGGCGCCCGCCGAACATGAACGCGGCCGGAGTGATCGCGGCATAGGCCTCGGCCCGCACCGTGATGTCGCTGGCCGGGGACCACACGAACCCGAGGCGCTTGGGCCGGGGGTAGTGCGCGGGGACGTTATAGGCGGGGTGGTAGCCGCCGAGGCTGATGGCGAAGTCCCCGGCGCGGCTTCCACCGGTCCAGACGTAGACGGCCAGGCCACCGGTGAGTTCGATCGACGGATCGAGCACATAGCTGCCGGGCAGCAGGGCCACGTCCATGGACAGGCAGTGCTCGGCGGAGCTGAAGCCGAGGCTCAGGCCGATGTTCACCCTGGCGATGGCCCGGGCGTTCGGTTTGAGGGTGCGCGGCAGGCTGACCGAGGTACGGCCGAGCAGCATCGCCTTGACGGAGTCGCCGAGTTCGATGACGGCGAGGGCTTTGGTCTCGATGAAGCCGAAGCTGGTGAACTTCACTCCGGCGGCGATCCAGTACTGGCCCTCGGTGGGGCGGATCCAGCCGGTGGGTCCGGTGAGGGCCTTGAGCGCGTCCTCGGGGGTGTACGGCGTCGGGGCGGGGTCCCCGGGCAGCGCTTGAGCCGCGTCCAGCCGTGCCACCAGCGGGAATTCGGCGAGCTCGGCGCCGGTGGGCACCTTCTTGAAGGAGCTGTTGATCCCGAATCCGGCGGAGAAGCCGGTGACGGTGAAGGGCGGCGGGCCGAAGACTGAGGCGCCGCCGAGGAGGGAGACCTCGCCGTAGATGAAGACCGAGTGCCAGCCTTCGACGCTGCGCGCCCACACGGCCTGGGCGCCGAGTTCGACCGCCATCGCCTGGACCAGGATCAGTCCGGCGAGTTCGAAGTCGAGGGTGGGGTCGTCGGGTGTCTTGTTGAGCAGGCCGCCCTTGAGGCCGATGAGCCCGTCGGCGGCGGTGGCTTCGATGTTCATGCCGTGCAGGAAGGGCAGCAGCGGGAAGCCGCCGCTCATGCCGACGTAGAAGCCGAGCCCGGCGACCTGCCAGGTGAGAGAACCGACCGTGACCTGGCCCTGGAGCTCGATCAGCAAACCTTTTTTAAGGTCGTAACGGAACACGATCGCGGAGAGGTAAACCGGCCCGAACTGCTTGCCGATCACGAACTCGTATTCGAGCCCCGGCTTGTCCGGGCTCTGCGGATCCGGTCCGAACTTCGGCGGGACGGTGATCACCAGTGCCGGGGTCGGATTGCCCATGACCGCGAGGTGGACCGCCGCACTCACGTTCTTGCCCAGCGGGACTCCTGCCGCTTCGTTCACCACCGGCAACTGCTGGAGCGGGCCGAGGTTGTACTCCGTGACCACCCGGTTGATCTTGATGACGTCTTCGGCGCTGAGGTTCTCGGAGACGTACATGATCTGGAGCGCGGGCAGGGACAGCAGCCCGTTGCCGATCATGGGTCCGACCACCGGCAGCCCGGAGCCGTCCCAGTCCGTGCGGGCCCGGACCATGGCGACGGTGGTGGCCTTGGGTTTGCCGTCCTGGCCGGTGCGGCCGAGCACCGTGGTCCGCAGCACCAGCACTTCCACCGGGTTCGCGCCGGTGCCGTGGTCCACCGGCGCCTCGGCGGTGACCATCAGGTTGTCCGTCTTGCCCATCGGGTGCTGGTGCAGCTGGACCCGCTCCAGCCAGTCGACCAGCGGTCCGGGCAGTTCGACGTCGTACTCGCCGAGGGCTTCGAGCAGCGGGGTGATCAGCAGCGGCGGTCCGTCGAGGGGCTGGGCCGTGCCGATGGACTCCTTGCGCAGTTCGGCGCGGAACTCCAGCGGGTCGGCGACCGCCCCGCCGAGCTGGAAGCCCACCCAGGGCCCGGTGCCGGGGCACCGTCCGGCCGCGGCCGCGGCCTGGCCGGCGGCCAGCAGGACCCGCAGTGACCGGCCGCCGGACAGTCCGGACAGGTCGACGCGGGCGACGGCGGTCTGGAGCAGCCAGGTCGCCGGGCTCGCTTCGAAGAGCAGCGCGTCGACCGCCGTGCCGGTGGCGAAGAACCGGGCGCTGGCCGGCATCGCCTCACCGGCCAAAGTGACTTTGCCGGTCACTGTCAGAGCGGCGCTGTCGGCAGTCGCCTCAGTGAGGGTCAGAATGCCGCTCGGCAGGTGCTCCAGAGATTCGGACTCGCCGGTCAGCCCGAGCCGCCCGGTGTCGACCTCGAACGTACCGGCACCCCCCGCCGGGAACAGTGCAACCAGTTCGTCGACCGTCAGCGCCATGGGTGACCCCCGCCTGTAGACACGGTTGGGTGAGGTGCCCGCGGAGCGCAGGCTCTGTCGGTCCCCCACATATCGGTGCCGGGGGAGTGCTTCATCGCGAGGTTGCCCTGCCACCGGCCTGCCTCACCGGAGATGCTGCTGTCCCCCAGCGAGACCGCCACCGTCGGCCGGGCCCTCGTGTCCTGACCGGCTTCCTGCGCCCGCACGGGGCCCGAACTCCCCGACGTGAGGGCGGCCGCAGCTGCCCCGGCCCCCGCCGGCCCGACGGTGGCGAGCACGCGCACCACGAACCGGCCTCTCCTACGCCGCGCTGTCTTTGCCCCGCGGGACCGAGGTCCCTCCGTCACGTCCATGAGCTCTCCCCCTCCGATGGCGGCCCGCGCGGCTCTCCGCGTCGGTGAAGCCGCGGCACAGCGGCCCGCCGGCAGTGCCCCGCCTCCGCCAGGGGCGAAAGACAGGACGCACCCGATGGCAACGCAGAGCAGTCGATTGATTACCGAGTGTGATTCATGAATGGGTCGGCGGCATACCCCTCCGGGGTCGCATTCACCGGAACGTGGCCCTCCGCACCCGCGACAGCGAGCCGGACCGCGCGGGACGCAGCGCCGGCCGCGACCCTGAACTGGCCGAGTTCGCTCGCCAGGACGTTCGGATCCAGAGGGCGGCCAGGCTGGTCACCGGGCCAGCTGGGCAGCCGCCAAAGATCCTCGTCCTCCAAGACGCCTTCTTGGCGGAGGTGACGGCATTGGTCGGCGTGGGGCGACCGGCTCCTGCAGCCGGTGACGGGCCCGCAGCCGGTACCGCATCCCACCGCTCTCGCCTTGTGCCTCCACCGGCAGGTCACGGTCATCCCCCAGCTCGTAGAGCTGCTCAAGTACCCACGCTGGTGCAGCCTTGTTGACCACCGCGTGAAGCAGGAACATCCGTACCGCAGTCACGGGCAGGAATAGCGCAGCGTTGGAATACCGCCTCTTCGCCAGTCTTCTGGGCATGTGGAGCCCGCCTGGTATGTGGTGTGGGTGCAAGCCCCCGACCACGTGAAGCCCGTGCCCGGCGTCTCGTACGACGACGTCCCCACGACCCGGCTGCCCCCGCCCCCGGCGGAGCAGCAGATCCTCGGGGAGCGCCGGCCCTCGGGCTGGGTCCTGCAGAAGCTGGACGGCGGCCGCGGTCCCGGCCGGGGCGTCATCCACGCCGTCGTACTGCGAGGAAGCACCCGCCGGGACACCGCTACTGACTCTGGACCAGGCGCTGGACGCCGCGGAGCATCCCGGGACCCGGTTGTGTGCGCTGTGCGGCGCGGCGGCCGAACTGGACCCGATGCTCAAGGGTTTCGACCACGGCTTTGAAGATTGATCCGCAGGGCTCAGGCGGGGGTCCGCGACGCGATCAACCGGTTGGTGAGCTCTACCGTGGCCAGGTACCACCAGAAGATCCAGTCGAGGAACGCTTCGTCGTACTCGCGTTGCTGACCGGCATTGCTGTGTCGCAGATCGAAGCTGTTGGCGATCTGGAACAGGGCGCCTTCGTCCTTCTTGTGGAGGTGCTCTTTGATCAGGGCACGGCGTTCCTCGAGGATGCGGGCGAGGTTAAAGATCGCCGATCTCTTGCTCTCAGCCGATGTGTCACGTCCTCGGAAGAGCGCGATGGCGTGGCGAACGCCGGCGGTGGTGTCGGGCGGGCTGTCGTTGAGGGCGCGGTGCACCAGCTGGCTGCGGGCATCGTCAGTGACGGCGACCAGGCGCCCGAGGTCCTCGCCTTCCGTGGCGAGTTCGTACTCGAGGCCAGCCGAGCGTAGGAGTTGATTGATCTTCCACCGGTACAGGACGCGTGCCGGACCGTTGTGGAATTCCGAGTGGTGCCATCCGCAGCCGCTGTAGGAGTGGTAGCGCCGCATGCGGGGGCGGCTCACGAGGTCGTGGAACACCTCGATCAGCCCGTAGAAGGTGTCTTCGTCCCACGTCTCCGGTGTCAGAGGCCACAGATCTGGGATGCCCAGGCGCCTGTCGATCACCTCGGAAGCGTCGGGCAGTTCGCTGGCATCGTCGACGCATTCCTCGCCGAACACCTCAACTAGGTAGCCCTTGTCCTCGAACTCACCGACGATCCGTGCGAAGTCACGCCGTGTGTCCCGTGGAGTGCTGCCGTCATGCGACAGCCCACTGCCGCGGCGCTGCGGCCAGTAGGGTCGGGGGGCTGCCGCGTGCCGGAGCTCGCCCGCCCGGTTGACCAGTCCGGTGAACCACTCCCGTTTGCCCGTCCCGGCCCGGTTGCTCCAGCCTGGAGTGGTGGACGACCAGGGGTCGTCCGTGGGTGCATCACGGTCTGGCAGCTCCTCGAAGTCCGCGACCGCGGTGGTGCCGGCCAGGGCCTCGGTGATGAGCCAGGTAGCTCGGTCTACCCATGACGAGTCCGAGGTGCGATCCGAGGCGCGAAGGATGCGCTCGCCTTCGGACGCGAGTAGCTCTGCGGGCCAGAGGAGTTCGTAGTTACTCAGGTCCAGACTCACCGCAACATCATCACCCATCAGGGATGTGTACCGGCCCTGAGTGACGGATTCCCGTCTCAGCCTCGAATGAGGTCCTGAAACTGCGGACATCCGACGGCATGCCACTCCCTGACGAGGACCTCCCCCTCAACCACCACGACCTCGGCGTGCCACGGCAGGCAGTCGTGGCACGCATGGATCTCGTACGAGTTGCCATCGTCGTCGAACGCCTTGAGGTCGACGGAGCCGACCGGCGCCCGGTAGGTGACGTCCTGCTGCGAATCGGAACCTTCTGCCATGTCGGTCAGTATCTACTCGCTCTAGCGTTCGGACGGCCCTTCGGGGCTGGGATCACGCGCCGGGATTTCGCTGCGGCGCCGCCCACGGCTGGGTCATACAAAGTGACGGTCAGTCACCACACACCGTCCCGGAGTGTCGGGAGCGGGGTGCTTACGAGTAGGCCGCGTACACGATCGATATCAAGATGCCGAGCAGAATGCCGACGCCGAACCACCGTAATCGTCCCTCCCAGTCGGGGAGGATCACTGGGGGAGGTGGGGTCACCCTTGCCTCGACTCGTTTCGCGATGTCGGTGAGCGACCTGGTCACTTGCTCAAGTCTCGCCGTCTGGGTGCTGTCACCCTTCAGGCTTCCGACCTGGTGTGTCGCCGTGCTGAGATCGTTGAGGCCGTTCTCCAGCCGAGTGGCGAGCCCGTTGAGGTCGCTGCCGTCGTCGTGGCCGAGAACCCCCTCCAGGCGCCTGACGAGCAGGTCGAGCGAGCCGAAGTCGAGCTTGGCGGAGGCATTGGACAGTTGGTCTGCGGCGTGGGTCAGCTGGCCGGCGACGTCCTCGTTGATGCTCTGGCTTGCATGGGTGAGAAGGCTGGCGACGTCCTCGTTGATTCGGTGGGAGGCGCGCGAGATCTGGTCGGCGACGTCTTCGTTGATACTCCGTGCGGCCAGGGAGAGCTGGCTGACCGTGTCAGGTGAGATAACACCGTCTCGCAGAGCCTTTTCGAGCATCTGGGAAAGCGCGGGCGCGGACTTCCCCAGCTTCGTGAGTGTGGCCTTGGTCTGCGGGTCGATCTCGTTATGGATGTTGATGTTGCCGTGGTGGTCACGGCCGACAAAGGCGCCGCCGAAGTTGTTCTGGACGGTGCGCGGTTCCTGAGGTGTTGGGGCGTCGGTGGTCACCGGTCGTCCCGGGTGTTGATGTTGATGTTGCCGTAGTGGTCATTGCCGATGAAGGCTCCGGAACCGTGGTTGTGCTGGGAGCCGATGGTGACCGTCTTCGTCGGTGCCGGCGTCTTGAGTTCCTCGATATCGGCTTGGGCGTCGGAGTGAGCGTCGAGAAAGGCGGCAAAGAGGTCGGTCCAGGTGTCGGTGACGGTGCGCTCAGTGATCTCACGCCGGGCCAGCGCTGCCGCCTGCTCATTCAGTACGTGCAGGGCAGCGGCCTCCTCCTCTGGGTTGCCGCCGCGACGGAAGATGGCCGAGATCCGGGTGCGCAAGGCGTCGGCCTGGCCCTGGAGCAGGTAGGAGAGGACACCGCTGGCGGCTCCTGTGCTTACGGCCATGACTGTTTCTTCGTACATGGGACGGCTCCCCGGTCAGCTGGTGGGTGGCGCTCGTGTGGGTCCGTGCGATCCGGCCCGGAGCGTCTCGCGGGCCAGGGCTGATTGACCGTACCGGCCGTGGCACGGCCCTGGCCGGGCAAAGCGGGGTGCTGACCAAAAGGCGTTGCTCGAGGCGTGTTCACTTCGCCTCAGCCGCTGAGCCCACCGTCGTCCCATCGGCGGGCTCAGTGACAACTATCTAGTTTTGGCACACTGGTCCGGTGTGACTGAGCGCTCCAGTCGGCGAGTTGAGCACCTCATCTGGTCCTTGTTCCAGTGTCCGGAGGATGATGTGCGCATGCAGTCGGGCAACGACCTTCCGAACGATCGCCGGGCCGAGTATTTCGGCCAGTGCGCGGTGATGATGCTCAACGCGCTCCGACAGGAGAGTGACGCGAACCCGTTTTCCGAGCTCACCAGCGTCGACCTGTCCGCGGAAACCGAGCCCGGGCACGAAGGAATCTACGACCAGGCGCTGTCCAATGCCCTGGCCGCGATCGTCGCAGCGGAGTGGCCAGGAAAGGAAGCGAACGGCGAGGGCCGTGTGCACTTTGCGAGGCGCCTGTTGGAGGTGATCGCTAAGGAGATTCGGCCCGACCCGGCGACGGGCCTGTGCGTCATACCCGATCGCGACGCCGACGTCCGCTCCCGGTGGGAGAAGGAAAACCGTGCGCCCGAAGGCTTCTGGGACACCCGGATCGACGTTGCCCTCCTGACCGATGCGCTCAACGTCAGCGGTCTGGCCCGCCATGGAAGCGGAACGGGGCGCCTGCAGCACCGTCACGTCCACGCCCTGCTTGCCCTCGACCACCACCCGGCCCTGAGAACGCTCCTTGAGGCCCAGTCTGACCGCGATGACGAACGGGCCCAGGGCGAGGATGCGCGGTCGGCCGATCAGGCACGCGCTCTACTGGAACTCATCGGTGATGAAGAGGCCAAGCGCCGTGCGGAGTCGGCCGAGAACCCCAACGAGTACGACCCCAGGCACAACCCTGATGGCTACGACTTCGAGGAGTGCCCCGTGTGTGGGTACGAGACCTTCTGTGTCCAGGGCTTGGACATGTGGGGGCGGGTCGGCTTCGGGCAGTGCGTCGTCTGCTCGTACAGGCGCAGTCCCCGGGTCGCTGACCAGGAAGGCTTCGGCGACCACCTCACATGGCTGATGGGAAATGACTGAACGCTCAGCTCGCCGAGTGTCGCGCGCACTCGTCAAGTGAAGCGCTCAGTCACATCCGGGCTCGCAGATGGTTCGGGGAACGGCCTCTACAGGTCGAACTCCAGGTGCTCGATGTCCGTGAACCGGACCTCCTCCAGGCTCCCGGCGCGGCGGCCGCCGTCCTGGAAGTACACCTCCTTGAGCGCTTCGGCAGCGATCTCCTGGAGCTCCTGGTCGGTGGCGCCGGCCTCCTGGGCATCGAAGAGACGGGCGGCGTAGCGGGGCGGCAGGGCGACGGTCAGGTGCCGGATGCGGTCCTGGTCCGTCGACCCGATCGGCGCGGTGTAGCCCATGCGGGCGCGGGTGTCGACGACGATGCCGCCGGTGGTCGCCGCCTTCTGCCGGGCCTTGGCCCGGATCTGCGGCTGCCACCGCTTCTTCACCTCGCGCTCCAGGCGCGCGGCGAGGTCCGGGCGGGGCTTCTTGATCTGGTCTTTCACGTACCGCTCGACGGTGCGCTGCGAGATGCGCAGCATCTGGGCGACCGGCTTGGTGCCGCCCAGCTGCTTGACCAGGTACCGCATCTGCGGGCCCGCGTTCTTGGGCGCCGGGCGGGTGAACGCCTTCTGCACCGCGGCGTCCAGGCCGTCCCCGAACAGGCTCATCGTCGCCTTCTCCTACTCTCCGTTGTCGACGTCGGTGACGGTGCCGTCCTTGATGTACCGGGCGAGGTTGAGTTCCGGGGCGTTGAACCGCTCGCGGACCTCTTCGCCCCACAGGACGCTCTGGGTGCCCTCGTGCTTGACCAGGCCGGGGTTGATGCCGAGCTTGAAGCCGCCCGGCAGCGGCTTGCCGTCCCGGTAGGGCAGGAAGTCCAGCGGGCTCTCGCCGCCTGCCGCGTAGACGACGCAGTCGGAGAGGATCGCGATCGGGTACTGGCCGGTGAATGCCGCGTGCTTGACGATCTTGCGGTGCAGGTTGATCCGGGTGCGGGAGATGACTGCCGCGCGGATGTCGGGCCGCCAGGTCGGGCGGGACAGTGCCCGCCACGGCTCGCCCGGCCGCCAGCCCTCACCCCGGGGCCGCTCGCGCAGCTTGCCCAGGCCGCCCTTCACCGTCGCCTTGACCGCGGAGACGACGATCGCCAGCTCCGGGTCACGGCCGCGGTAGCCGTCCATCGCGGTGAGGAAGTCGGCAGGCGACAGGTCGGCGTCGACTCCGAGGTCGGCCATCGTGGCGAGGTACGCGTCGCGCAGCCGGTTGTACCAGCCGTCCAGGTAACGGCCGCTCTCGTACCGGACGTACGCCTCCAGCGGGCGCACCTCGTAGCCGAGCTCCACCGCGTACGCCACGGTGGGCGTCGCGTACCAGGCCGGGCCCTCGGGGCGGTCGCCCTTCGGCGTGAACGGGCTGGGCAGCAGACTGCCGTCCAGGTCCGCCCACTTGTCCTTGCCGAGCTTCACCCTCGACAGGTCAACGTGGGACAGGTCGACCAGCCACGAGCCGGGCAGCTTCGGGTCTAACACCGGCGCCTTGACGTGCGTCGGCGCACCGAGGCCGACGACCAGGCCGTTCGCGCCTGCCGCGAAGGCCATGTTCACGTCGATGCCCACCAGGTGCCGCAGGGTGCACTCGGCATCCGTCATCGGCCGCGCCCAGTCGAACGCCTCCTCGAACAGCTTCTCGCCGGGGCCGCGCACGTGGAAGCGCGGCAGGTCCTTGAGGAGCGGGTGTCCGTCGGGGGCCTCGCACGGCGCGCAGTCCACCGGGTCCTTCCCCAGCGAGCCGGGGTTGTGCTCGGAGTGCCGCTTCCCCGTCGCGTCCGGCTCGGAGGCCCGGGTCGCCGGGTGCAGGGCGGTCATCAGTTCCAGGCCGGTCACGGCGGTCGATCCGCGCGGCGTCATCACCCGGGACGCATACACGCCCAGCACACGGGCGAGTTCCGCCGGCGGGAGCTGCCCGGCCGCGCCCCAGTGCCGGGTATCCAGCGCGTTCCAGGACGGGATGCACAGCTGCACGCAGGCCCGCTCCGAACCGGTGGCGGGACGGTAGATCCGCGCCCACGGACCGAACCCGCGCTTCGTCAGTTTCCACTCCGCTCGGGCCAACTGCTTGATGACCTTGTGGCCCTCGGGGATTCGCCCGGCGAGCCGCTCCTCATCCGTGAGAGTGGTGGGCAGGCCGTAGCGCTCCAGCGCGGACTCAGTGAGTACGAGCAACGGGTCGGCGTCCTTGCCCGGCCCGGACAGCTTCGGCTGCCCGAACTTGGCCTCCTTCAAGGTCCAGTCGACCAGGGCCGGGATGGACTTGGCGGGCACGTCCAGGACCAGGCCGCCGGTGCAGTACGCGAGGACCTGGCCGTCGTCGTCGACGTCGACGACCGCGAGCGGGCCGTTGGCGAAGCGCGGGTCCGTTCCGCCGGCCGGGGTGTTCGCCGGGGCGGCCTTCCGCGCGGCCGGGCGGCGCGACGTCGACGACGGCCTGGCGGTGCGGGCCGGACGCGACGCGGCAGCCGGAGCAGCGGCGTTGTCGGTGGGGCGGGGCTGGGTGTTCTCAGAAACAGTCATGGTCGCAGCCTCGGAGGCCGGGGCTGTGGACAGAGTCCGCGCTTCCGGAGCCGGGGCGGGGACGCTCGTGAACGTCTCCGGGACCTTGGCCGTGACACCGGACGGGGCGTCGGCGTTGTCCGTGGGAGCCGGGTACATCGCGGCCCATCCGTCCAACAGGTGCTTGTACGCGGCGAGGCGCGGTGGGCGGGGCATCGTGCGGCCGGTCTCCCAGCCATTGACGGTCTCCCGCTTCGTCTGCAGCGCGATCGCCACATCCTCCTGGGTCAGACCTGCCGCTTCACGCAGCCGCTTCCGCTCGGTCGGCGGCGGCAGCAATGGGCCGCGGGCCAGCAGCTCTGCGGCCCGCGCCATCAGTTCTTCTTCCGTGGGCATACGGCGACCTCCTGCACCCACCCTATCGAACCTCACATTGGAAATCACATCGAACGTCACCTTGAACGTAACTTTTTAGCTCACGTGAGTGTATGATCACGCTCGTTCTGTGATCTCGTGCCCGACAGAGGCCAGGCGCGGCACCCGTCACCAGGAGGAACGGTGGAACAAGGAACAGCCAGCGGCCTGGCGGTTCTCTCTGAGCAGGAGAGTTCTGAGGTGCTGCACCGGCTGATCCTCCCGGCAGCGACGCGAAGCGCCGTCCGGCAGCCTGGGCCGGTCGTGGTTGTCGTCGCCGGGCAGCCCGGCGCCGGGAAGGCCGAGATCGCCGACCTCGTGCAGGCTGTGTTGGACCGCCGCGGCGGCTCCGTACGCGTCGGCCGGGACCTGTACAAGCCGTTTCACCGCCACTACGCCGACGCCCTGGCCTCCGATGTCCGTGCGGCCGGAGCGGTGGTGCGCCCCGATACCGCGCGCTGGCAGGCCGCCGTCGAAGCCCACGTCCGCGAGATGGGCTTCGACGCGGTGGTGGAGTCGGCGCTCGCCGACTCAGACGACTTCCACACCTCGTCTGCCGCCTACCGGGCCGCCGGGCACCGGATCGAGGTGGTGTCGCTGGCCACCGCGGAAGCCCTGAGCCAGCTCGGCATCGCGGACCGCTTCCTCACCGAGGACGCTGCCGGCGGCGGCCGGTATGTGTCCTGGGAAAACCACGACGGCTGCGCGACGAACATGCTGTCCACGCTGGCCGTCATCGAGACCGAGCAGCTCGCCGACCGCGTCACCGTCGTACGGCGCGACGGCACCGTTCTCTACGCCAACGAGCTCACCGCAGAAGGTGGTTGGCGGCGCCGGACGGCTGCGGATCGAGTGGTGCGGCGGGAGCGGTCACGGCCGTGGACCGCGCCCGAGACCGCCTCTTTTCGCCGCGAGCTGGCCCGCACCGACCGGCGCGCGCACGCCGAACTCGTCAGCGAGGACCGGCGCCTGGCCGTGCAGCGGGACACCGAGCGCGCAGCCGCCTGGTCCGAGCCGGTCCGCCGAATCGCCCAGCCCCGCAGGCGCGCGCCCGGCGTCGACTACCACCGGCTCTCGCCCGACGAACACCGCTGGATCTTCGAGGAGCTGATCGCCCCGTCGTACCTGAACCGCATTGTGCCCCGCGACGATCCGCGCGCCGTGTACGTCCTGGGCCAGCCCGGAGCGGGCAAACTCCTGGCCGCCAGGATGGTCCGCCGCGCCATGCGGCCCGGCACGACCCGCCTGGTCGGCGACGACTTCAAGGCCTCGCACCCCGACTACTACCAGCTGCTGCGCGACGATCCCCGCAGCGCCGGGGCAGCAATCCGATCCGACTACAAGGCGTGGTTCGCCCAGGCTGAGGAGTACGTACGCCTGCGGCGCGGCGACGTCCTGATCGAGGCCGCCCCCGGCAGCGCGGAGGAGTTCCTCGACAGCGCCCTGCCGTTTGCGACCACCGGCTATCCGGTCGAACTCGTGGTCCTGGCCGTACGGGAAGCCGACAGCCGGCTCGCCACCGCGCTGCGCTACGCCCGGGCGCTGCAGCGCGGCGGTACCGGCCGGTTCAGCACACGCGCCGGGCACGACACCTGCTTCCGCGCGCTCGCCGACGTCGTCGCCGTCGCTGAGCGACACCCGCAGATCGCGGCCGTGACTGTGATCCGCCGGGACGGCCACGCCCTGGTGCGCCACGAGGCCGGCGGCGCCGGGCGGGCCTCGTGGGCGCTGACGGCGGAACGGCTCCGCCCGTACACCGAGCAGGAGGCCGCCGCGTTCCTCCGCCTCCACCAGGCGCTGCGCCGAGCGCTCCCGCATCGACCGGCCGCACCCGCCCGTCTGGTCCCTGCCCATCCCACTACGGGCCCCGGGCTACGACTCGTTGAGCCCCCTCAGCCGCGCCGCATAGACGGCGGCGATCCGGTCGGCCTCCTCCGAGTCGGCGGTCACCAGCTGCGCCTGGTCGGCGAGCGCGGCCTGACGGGCGGCCTTCAGCTCCTCGATCCGCTCCTCGTCGGGCACTGGTGCGCGGCGCTCCGCGAGGATCTGCGTGTTGTACCAGTTCACCACCTCCTGGACGGCGTCCTCCGCCGCTTGCTCCTCGCCGCCTTCCAGGCCGGAGAAGTCGGGCTCATCTGGTGTACCGGGCATGGCAAACTCCTTTTGATCTTGATTGGGCGGTTATTGTCCCCGCCGCCTCAGAGCCCTCGCCCACCACGGTCTCTCCCCTGCTGTCTCCTCTCCCAGCGGCGGTGTTTCAGCGCCCAGCGCCACGCCCTGACCCGCCGATGAATTCGGCCGATGCGGCTGTCGAGCACGTGATACTCGGGATCGGCCAGCCGGACCAAGTCCTGGTCGACGCCCAGGGAAAGACCGAAGAAGGTGCCTTCCTGGACTTCTTCGAACAGGGCGACGCTGCTGACGACGACCGTGTTGATCGGCACGCTCCCCCGGTACGCCGCGCGGGGCTCGGGCAGGAGAACCGTGTGACGGATGTCCGAGAGGTCGAACCAGTCGGCAGAGACGGCGAAGGCGTTGGAGCCGAAGTCGTTGACGCCGACGTACCACGAGCGATAGCCACCGACGTTGCCGAAGTAGTGCTCTTCGAAGTAGCCGTAGCGACGGTTGCCGAGCCAGGCCCGATGGATGACGGTGCTGTCGTCGGGGAGAGTCGCGAAGGTGCTCTTGCCCAGCCGGATCCGCGTTGCGTTGACCCGTATCCAGGGCCTGAACCACCAGCTGGTCGTGGTGATCCCGTACATCACCACGACGTCGTCCTCACACCAGGTGACCAGGTAGCAGAGTCTCGACAGGAGCCAGGTCCGGACAGTGAGCTCGACTTCCCGCTCCCCGTCATCGGCTCCTTCGGGCTGCTCATCCGGGGCGAGTCGCGTGGCGTGCAGCGTCGACTGCCACCTCGGCTTGTCGAGCAGGGACTCGACATAGTCATGCCGGACGCCCGGGGTGATCTTGCGGAGACGGGTGGTGACATAGCGCCGACGGCCGACGGTGCGGCGCCATCCCTCGGTCAACGTTTTGGTGAGGGTCCAGCTGGCGACCAGGACTCCCGCCACCTGCCAGAGGTTGAGGGTGGTGCTGTACCAGGGCTCGGGATTGTGCGACATCCCGTGAGTTCTTCTGAGCCGCGCTGAGTCCCTGGCCGCGTGGCCAGGGGGTTCTTCCTCCTTCGGGTGCTCTGTGGCCTTCTGA
>NZ_JBHWUU010000064.1:0-60068 GCF_042737375.1 Streptomyces sp. NPDC060000 | reverse complement strand
CCCTCGGTGAGGAGGCGCAGCCGGGCCGCCGCGTAGCCGCTGGGTCCCGAGTCCTCTGCATCCTTGCGCACGTCCGTACTCGTCACCCAGTGACTCCTGTTCTGTTCTGCCGTCAGAGCGCGTCCGGGCCGCGCTCGCCGGTGCGGACCCGTACGGCCGTCTCGACCGGGAGGGACCAGACCTTGCCGTCACCGATCTTGCCGGTGCGGGCCGCCTTGACGATGACGTCGATCAGCTGCTCGGCGTCGTCGTCCTCGGCCAGCACCTCGATGCGGATCTTGGGGACCAGGTCGACCGTGTACTCGGCGCCGCGGTAGACCTCGGTGTGTCCCCGCTGACGACCGTAGCCGCTGGCCTCGGTGACCGTCAGCCCGTGCACGCCGAAGGCCTGCAGGGCTTCCTTGATCTCGTCGAGCCGGTGGGGCTTCACGACGGCGGTGATGAGCTTCATGCGTCCACCTTCTTGCTCGCGTCGACCGCGGTCGGGAGGGCGGTCGTGCGGGCGGCGCCACCGCCGGCCCCGCTGAAGTCGTATGCGGTCTCGGCGTGCTCGGCCTGGTCGATGCCGGCCACCTCGTCGTCCTCGGAGACCCGCATGCCGATGGTCTTGTCGAGGAGGAAGGCGAGGATCGCGGAGACCACCAGCGAGTAGGCGAGGACCGCGAAGACACCGGCGCACTGCTTCCACAGCTGGTCGAACGAGTGGTCGCCGTAGAAGACGCCGGTCGCCGTGGACTGGCCCTTGCCGGTGGCGAAGAAGCCGATCAGCAGGGAGCCGATGACACCGCCGACGAGGTGGACGCCGACGACGTCGAGCGAGTCGTCGTAACCGAACTTGTACTTCAGGCCGACGGCCATGGCGCAGAGCAGACCGGCGATGGCGCCGATGGCGATCGCGCCGAGCGGGGAGATCGCACCGCCCGAGGGGGTGATGGCGACCAGACCGGCGACCGCGCCGGAGGCGGCGCCCAGCGTGGTGAACGCGCCGTGGCGGATCTTCTCGTAGGCGAGCCAGGCCAGCATGGCGGCGGCGGTGGCGACCTGCGTGTTGACGAACATCAGCGCGCCGACGCCGTCGTCGTTGCCGAGCCACGAGCCGGCGTTGAAGCCGAACCAGCCGAACCACAGCAGACCGGCGCCCAGCATGACCAGCGGCAGGCTGTGCGGCCGCATCGGGTCCCTCTTGAAACCGACGCGCTTGCCGATGACGAGAATCACGCCGAGGGCCGCGGCACCGGCGTTGATGTGGACCGCCGTACCACCGGCGAAGTCGATGACACCCAGCTCGAAGGCCCAGCCGCCGGCGCCCCAGACCCAGTGCGCGACCGGGAAGTACACGACCGTCGCCCACAGGGCGACGAACAGCGCCCACGCGGAGAACTTGACGCGGTCGGCGAGCGCACCGCTGATCAGGGCGGGCGTGATGATCGCGAACATCATCTGGAAGACCATGAACACGAAGATCGGGATGGTGTAGCCGTCCCACAGGTCCGTCAGGCCGATGTTGCTGAGGCCGACCCAGTCGGAGTTCCAGCCGATGAGGCTGCCGGAGTCGGTCCCGAATGCGAGGGAGAAGCCGTACAACACCCACAGGATGGTGACGATCCCGATGCTGATGAAGCTCATCATCAGCATGTTGAGCGTGCTCTTGACGCGGACCATGCCTCCGTAGAAGAAGGCGAGGCCCGGGGTCATGATCAGCACCAGGGCGGAACAGATGAGCATGAAGCCTGTGTTCGCGGAGGACAGCTTGGGTGCCTCCGCGGCAAGCGTGATGGCTGCTGCCATCGGCGTCTCCTCGTCGTAGGTACGGCCCCGTGCGGGCGAAGCCAGAGCGGGTTCGTGAGGGGTGGGCCGGTTATGCGCCATGAGATTCGCGCAACGCGGTTTCGGTGGAAGCCCCTCGTTGTTTCGCCGCTGTGACGAAGGCACCGTGCGTGTTACGCATCGATGAACTGCCGGATCCGGCCGGGATCGATCGTTATCGTGGCGCAACCTTCGACGAATGCCACCGCAACCATCGATTGAGCAACCCGAACGGCGGCCGGCCACGTCCGCGAGAGCGACGCCGGTTCAGTCGCAGAGGGCAGCAGCGAACCGGCCGCGGCCGGCCTTCCGATGACCTGGCATGGGGGAGCCGAGTCGGGCAGTTCGGGAGGACCGGCCGCGGCCGGGGTTCATGGGTTTCGCCCTGTGGATCAGCCGGATCAGACCGCTTCGGCCGTCTCCGGCAGCTCGATGGTGAGCCGCTCGGTCAGGTCCACGACCTCGGAGAGATCCCCGAAATCGCGTACGGCGCTGTCGACCGTCTTTCGAATACGAGTGTTGACGCGCTCGGAGCGCACTTTCTTGGCCTCTTTCATGGCCTGAGTGGCGAGGGCGGCGCTCTGCCCGGGCTCGCGCTGGAGGAGGTGCACCGTGGCCATGCCGATCAGGTTCAGCACGTACGACCGCCGGTGGTCGTGGTCGCCCGCGAACAGCTCCACGGCCTTGCGCATCAGGGGCTCGGCCAGCGAGGCGTACGTGGGGCTGCGGCCGGCGACATAGGCGAGATCGCGGAAGGAGTGGCTGTTCTCGCCGTAGAGCTCGGCCTCGGAGAAGAAGCGGATCCAGTCGGGGTCGGGCTCGTCCCACTCGTCCGACTCGGCGAAGGTGTCCTCGGCCATCCGCACCGCCCGCTTGCACCGCCCGGGCTGCCCCATGTTGGCGTAGGCGCGGGCCTCCATCGCATACAGCATGGACTGGGTGCGCGGGCTCGCGCAGTCCCGGCTGCCGTACTGCGCGAGGTGGATCAGTTCCAGGGCGTCCTCGGGCCGGCCCAGGTGGATCATCTGACGGCTCATGCTGGACAGCACGTAGCTGCCGAGGGGCCGGTCGCCGGCCTCCTTGGCCGCGTGCAGGGCGAGGACGAAGTACTTCTGCGCGGTGGGCTGGAGCCCGACGTCGTAGCTCATCCAGCCCGCGAGTTCAGCCAGTTCGGCGGCAACCTTGAAGAGCCTCCTCGCGGTGGTCTCGGGCTGGGGCTCCTGGAGGAGGTCCGTCACCTCGTGCAGCTGCCCGACGACCGCCTTGCGGCGCAGACCGCCGCCGCACTGGGCGTCCCACTGCCGGAACATCACGGTGGTGGACTCCAGCAGGTCCAGCTCGGGCCCGGAGAGCCGGCCGCGGGCCCGACTGGTCGGCATCGAGTCCGGTTCCTCGAGCGGGGCGGGCGGTGAGGGGACGAGCCAGCGCTGCATGGGCTCGATGAGGGACGGGCCCGCGCACAGGGCAAGCGAGGTGCCGAGGAAGCCGCGCCGGGCCAGCATCAGGTCGCTGCGCGAGAACTCGCTGAGCTGGGCCACCGTCTGCGGGGCCGTCCACGGGAGGTCGACGCCGGTCGCGGACGGCGCCTGGCGCGCCGCGCGCAGCCCGAGGTCCTCGACGGAGACGACGCAGCCGAACCGCTCGGAGAACAGCTCGGACAGGATCCTGGGGATGGGTTCGCGGGGGTTCTCACCGTCCAGCCAGCGGCGCACGCGCGAGGTGTCCGTGGAGATGTGGCTGGCGCCCAACTGGCGGGCTCGACGGTTGACTTGACGGGCGAGTTCACCCTTCGACCAGCCGCTTCGCACGAACCACGAGGCGAGCAACTCGTTCGGGCGCTTGTCCGCACCCGCAGCGCTACTTCCGCTTCCGCCGTTGCCGCTCACTGGAACGCCCCCATCCCTGAGACCACTTGTTACTGAGTGCGCCAAGCCTTATCAGAATGCCGGTAAATACGGCCTGCCGTACGGTACTTGTCACCCTTCGAACGGACAGCCGACTTGCCTCCGGCATACCCACAAGCGCATGTGCCTCCAGGACCCGCACACTCAAAGTAATCCTACGATCACGGCTCCAGCCACGAGGATCCCGGAAACGCCACCATTCGCCACCCCTTCGAATGAACTCCCGGTGACCTGGGCGCGATTCACTTGACACAGGACGGCCGGGAATGAGCGGAGCGAAGCACTCAGGGGCGCACGCGGCCGAGCACACCACCCGAAGGGCTTCCAGGCGCCGACTGGATCGTGCGGCCGACGGGAAGTGAGAACACGCAGAGTCACAGCACAGGACCACTGCGTAACCATCGGCGCGTCGGACCCGTTGGAGGGGGCATGGGCTTCACGATCGGCGGCATTCGCGAGATCCGCTCCGGCACGCGCAGGCGCGGTCGCTCGTCCGAGTGCACCGCCGTCGCCGAGTTCACGGGACTGTGGGGCTGGGACGCGGTGCCCGGCGCGCGGGCCGCCTCGGGCCTCTGTTCGTGCGGGCACCCCGACTGCCGCGAACCCGGCGCGCACCCCCTGGAGTTCGCCCCCCGGGTCCCCGCCGGATCAACGCTCGACGACGTGAGCAGGACCTGGTCGGAGTTCCCGGGAGCCGCCGTCATGCTGCCCGTCGGGCGCGCGTTCGACGTGATCGACGTCGCCGAGCCGGCCGGCCGTCGCGCCCTGGTCCGGCTGGAGCGCATGGGTCTTCCGCTCGGCCCGGTCACCGCCGCCCCCGAGGGCCGCACCCAGTTCTTCGTCGCCCCCGGCGCCGCCGCCGAACTGACCGGCCTGCTCTACCGCATGGGCTGGGACGACCCGACCGCCCTGGACCTGCGTGGCCTCGGCCCCGGTTCGTACATCACGGCCCCGCCCTCCGACCGCGGCGGGCTCGGCCCGGTGCGCTGGCTGCGTCCGCCCGCCCTGGACTCGACGGCCCGGCCCCCGGAGGCCCGCCTGCTGCTGGGCACGCTGGCGTACCTGGCACACCGGTCGCGCGCCTGAGCCGTACGGCGCGCACACGGCGAAGCGCCCGTCCCACTGCACCTGGGACGGGCGCTTCGCGTTTTTGCGCCTAGACCGGCGCCGCTTCCGCGGACCTGACCGGTCGCCGTGGTGGTACCTCGATCGACGGCTGCGGCCTGCGGGCGGTATGCAATGGCCCTCAGTCGCCGATCAGGGCATCCACGAACGCCTCCGGCTCGAACGGCGCCAGGTCGTCCGCGCCCTCGCCGAGTCCGATCAGCTTGACCGGGACGCCCAGCTCGCGCTGGACCGCGATCACGATGCCGCCCTTCGCCGTACCGTCCAGCTTGGTCAGGACGATGCCGGTGATGTTCACGACCTCGGCGAAGACACGGGCCTGGACGAGTCCGTTCTGCCCGGTGGTGGCGTCGAGGACGAGCAGCACCTCGTCGAGCGGCGCGTGCTTCTCGACGACCCGCTTGACCTTGCCGAGCTCGTCCATGAGCCCGGTCTTGGTGTGCAGCCGCCCCGCGGTGTCGATGAGGACGACGTCCACCCCCATCTCCTTGCCCTCCTTCACCGCGTCGAACGCGACGGAAGCGGGGTCGCCCGCCTCGGGGCCGCGCACGGTGTGGGCGCCGACGCGCTCGCCCCAGGTCTGGAGCTGGTCGGCGGCGGCGGCCCGGAAGGTGTCCGCGGCACCCAGGACGACGGTCCGCCCGTCGGCCACCAGCACGCGCGCGAGCTTGCCGGTGGTGGTGGTCTTGCCGGTGCCGTTGACCCCGACGACCATCACGATGCCGGGCTTGCGCTCCGCGGGCTCGGTCTTCACGGTGCGGTCGACCTCGGTGCCGACCAGCTTGAGCAGCTCGTCGCGCAGGAGGGCGCGCAGTTCCTCGGGGGTGCGGGTGCCGAGCACCTTGACGCGCTCACGCAGCCGTTCGACCAGTTCCTGGGTGGGCTGCACACCGACATCGGCGGTGAGCAGGGTGTCCTCGATCTCCTCCCAGGTGTCCTCGTCGAGGTGCTCGCGCGAGAGCAGTGTGAGCAGGCCCTTGCCCAGGGCGTTCTGGGAGCGGGACAGACGGGCGCGGAGGCGGATCAGCCGCCCCTCGGTGGGTTCCGGGATCTCGATCCCCGGAGCCTCGACAACGGGCGGCTCCTCGACGGCGGTGCCGGCCGAGCCGCCGTCGGGTAGATCCACCTCCTGGATCGTGCGGCGCGGTTCGTCGCGCGGCGTCTCGGCCTCGTCGCCGACCTGCGGCTCGGCCGGAGGGGCGGTGATGTCGGGCGCGGTGGGGGGCGGCGGGGGCAGCGACTTCGTCCGTCGGCTGCCGACGACGAGCCCGCCCAGCACACCGAGCACGACCACGGCGATGACTACAGCAAGGATGACGGTTTCCATAACGCGTCCAGTATCCATCCCTCCCCGCCCGGGGGCCCTGTTCCCCGGTCCGTACGGCTAGTCGGACGCGCCGCTCCTGTGCAGCGCGGCCCGTGCCCGGAAGCGCAGGCGAAGGCAGCGGTCCTCCGCCTCCTCCGACGCGTCCTCGGGGCAGCAGCAGTGCTCGGCGAGCCACCGCAGGTCGTCGGGGTCGAGCCAGAGGGCGACGCGACCCCGGTCGGCCTCGTCCTGCGGGTCGGTCGGCACGACGGGTCGAGTCATGGCCCGAGCCTACGGTCGGCCGGGCCCGACCCATGGCTATCTGACACACCGTCAGCTACGGTCCCCCCACATCCGCCGAAGGGGGTCTCCCATGCCCGTCTCCGTCGTCCGTTTCAATCTCGTCGCTCCCGGCGCGACCCCGGCCGAGCTCGGTGTGCGGTATCGGGCCGCTCTGGAGATGGCCGCGTACGCCGACGAGTGCGGGGTCACGACCGTGCAGACCGAGGAGCACCACGGAGCCGGGAACAACTGGCTTCCGTCGCCGTTCGCCTTCGCGGGCGCGGTGCTCGGCGCGACCCGGCGGCTCGTGGTCACGGTCTCGGCGGTGATCGGCCCGCTGTACGACCCGCTGCGGCTGGCCGAGGACATCGCGGTGCTCGACCTGCTGAGCGGGGGCCGGCTGGTCACGGTCGCCGGGATCGGGTACCGGCCCGAGGAGTACGCCCGGGCGGGGGTGGACTGGAAGCGGCGCGGGCGGCTCCAGGACGAGCTTCTCGACACCCTGCTCAAGGCCTGGACCGGCGAGGAGTTCGAGTACCGGGGCCGTACCGTACGGGTCACCCCGCGTCCGTCCTCCGAGCCGCACCCCCTGCTGCTGGTCGGCGGCTCCTCGAAGGCCGCCGCCCGCCGGGCCGCCCGGCTCGGCCTGCCCTTCTTCCCCAGCGCGCACCTTCCGGAGCTGGAGGCCTACTACAAGGAGCGGCTCGTGGAGTACGGGACGGAGGGCTGGACGATGATGCCCGCCGCCGAGACCCCGCTGCTGCACATCGCCGAGGACCCGGACCGGGCGTGGGCCGAGTACGGCGGTCACTTCCTGCACGAGGCACGGACGTACGCCTCCTGGCAGTCCGGCGACATCCGCTCCGCGGTGCGGTCGGCGGCGGGAAGCGTCCGGGAACTCCGTGACGAGGGGGTCTACCGGATCCTGACGCCGGACGAGTGCGTGGAACAGGGGCTCGACAGCCTCGTCCTGCATCCGCTGGCCGGCGGGATGCCGACGGCGGAGGGGTGGCGCGGTCTGCGGCTGTTCTGCGAGAACGTGCTGCCCCGGCTCAACGGGTGAGCCGGGGCAGCACGCCTACGGATGTCGAGGAGCGGGCAGCGGGGACTTGGCCCGGCTCCTCGAGATCAGGGACCTCCTACGGGAGGCTCAGCCCATCTCCTCCAGCGCCTTGCCCTTCGTCTCCTTGACGTACTTGAGGACGAACGGGATGGAGAGCGCCGCGAAGACCGTGTAGATCACGTAGGTCGCGGAGAGGTTCCAGTCGGCCAGCGACGGGAAGCTCGCGGTGATGGCCCAGTTGGCGATCCACTGCGCGGAGGCGGCCACGCCGAGGGCGGCGGCACGGATCCGGTTGGGGAACATCTCGCCGAGGAAGACCCAGACGACCACACCCCAGGACAGGGCGAAGAAGAGGACGAACACGTGGGCGGCGATCAGGGCGATCCAGCCCTGTGTGGCCGGCAGCTTGCCGTCGACGAGGTCGAAGGAGAACGCCCAGGCCTCCAGCGCGAGACCGACGACCATGCCGACGGAGCCGATCAGGGCGAGCGGCCTGCGGCCGACGCGGTCCACGAAGATCATCGCGATCACGGTGCCGATGATGTTGATGATCGACGTCGTGAAGGAGTAGAAGAACGAGTCCGTCGGGTCGACGCCGACCGACTGCCACAGCGTCGAGGAGTAGTAGAACGCGACGTTGATGCCGACGAACTGCTGGAAGACCGACAGGCCGATACCGACCCAGACGATCGGCTTGAAGAAGAAGGAGCCGCCGAGCAGGTCCTTGAAGGTGGACTTGTGCTCGCTCTTCATCGCGTGCTCGATCTCGGCGACGCGGGCGTCCAGGTCGATCTTGTCGCCCTCGACCTCTTCGAGGATGCCGCGGGCCCGCTCGCGCTTGCCGACGGAGATCAGGAAGCGCGGGGACTCGGGGATGGCGAAGGAGAGCAGACCGTACAGGACGGCCGGGACCACCATGACGCCCAGCATGACCTGCCAGGCCTCGAGGCCCATGAGCTCGCCACGCTGGTCGCCGCCTGCGGAGTTCAGCAGACCCCAGTTGACCAGCTGCGAGATCGCGATGCCGATGACGATCGCGGCCTGCTGGAAGGAGCCGAGGCGACCGCGGTAGGCGGGCGGGGCGACCTCCGCGATGTAGGCGGGGCCGATGACGGAGGCCATGCCGATGGCGAAGCCGCCGACGACCCGCCACAGGGCGAAGTCCCAGAGCGAGAAGGGCAGGGCCGAGCCGACGGCGCTGACGGTGAACAGCACGGCGGCGATCTGCATGACCCGGATGCGGCCGATGCGGTCGGCGATGCGGCCGGCGGTCGCGGCGCCGATGGCGCAGCCGATCAGGGCGATGGCGATGACCTGCGCGAGGGCCGCGGAGCCGACGTCGTAGCGGTCCCGGATGGCCTCGACCGCGCCGTTGATGACGGAACTGTCGTAGCCGAAGAGGAAGCCGCCCATCGCGGCCGCCGCGGCGATGAAGATGACGTGCCCGAGATGATCGGGGTGAGCCGTGCCGGCTCCTGACTTTTGTGCCTGCTCTGTGCTGGTCACGTTCAACTCCTCGGACCGCCGGCAACGCCGCCGACGGGGATTCAACCCCTCCAGATAGGTGGTACCTGAAGGTAAAAGCAACGGTGCCGAGACTATTCCTTCAAGTGTCGAAGTCAAGAGGGTCGGACTGTGACCTTTCAGCGCACAGGTGAGGGAAACGTGTTCAACTCTTGAAGTAATCATCGGAGCTGGAATGCGTCTACCCACTCGCAGACGGTTCAGCGCAGACGCTGGCTGATGACCTTCGACACACCATCGCCCTGCATCGAGACGCCGTACAGCGCGTCGGCGACCTCCATCGTGCGCTTCTGGTGCGTGATCACGATCAGCTGCGAGGACTCCTGGAGCTCCTGCATGATGCGGATCAGCCGCTGGAGGTTGGTGTCGTCGAGGGCGGCCTCGACCTCGTCCATGACGTAGAACGGGCTGGGCCGGGCCTTGAAGATCGACACCAGCATGGCGACGGCGGTCAGCGACCGCTCGCCGCCGGAGAGCAGGCTGAGCCGCTTGACCTTCTTGCCCGGAGGCCGGGCCTCGACATCGACGCCCGTGGTGAGCATGTTGCCGGGGTCGGTCAGGATCAGCCGTCCCTCGCCACCCGGGAAGAGCCTGCCGAACACGCCCTCGAACTGGCGGGCGGTGTCCCGGAACGCCTCGGTGAAGACCTGCTCGACCCGCTCGTCCACCTCCTTCACCACCTGAAGGAGGTCGGCGCGGGTCTTCTTGAGGTCCTCGAGCTGCTCGCTGAGGAACTTGTGGCGTTCCTCCAGCGCGGAGAACTCCTCAAGGGCGAGCGGGTTCACCTTGCCGAGCTGCTGATAGGCGCGTTCGGCCGCCTTCAGGCGCTTCTCCTGCTCGGCCCGCAGAAAACGCCTCGGCTGGTTGCGCGGATCCTCGGAGTCCTCCGGCAGCACCTCGCCCTCGGCCGGCGGCGAGGGCGGTACCGGCTGATGCGGCCCGTACTCCGAGAGGAGCCCCGCGGGCTCCACCCCGAGCTCCTCCAGCGCCTTGGTCTCCAGCTGCTCGATCCGCATCCGCTTCTCGGCTCCGAGCACCTCGCCCCGGTGGACCGAGTCCGTCAGCTTGTCGAGCTCGGCCTTGAGGTCGCGCCCGGCGGTACGGGCGGCGGCCAGTTCCCGCTCGCGCCGCGCCCTGGCGGCGTCGGCGGCGACCCGCTCCGCCTCGCCCCGCCCGAGGGACACCTCGACATGCGCGAGCAGCTGCCGCGCACCGGAGGCGACGGCCTCCGCGACGGCGGCCTCGTGCCGCAGCCGTGCCTTCCGCTGTTCGGCACGCACGCGTGCCTCTCGTTCCGCCCGCGCGGCCCGGTCCAGCGCGTCGGCCCGGCCGGCCAGCGCCTTCACCCGCTCCTCGTGCGTACGGACCTGGAGCCTGGCCTCCATCTCGGTCTGCCGGGCGTTGGCCCCGTCGGCGGCGAGCCGGTCCCGCGCGGAGGTGTCGGGCTCCTCCTCGACCGGCATCTCCTCGGCGACGGCCAGCCGTTCGGCCAGTTCCTCGGCCTCTTCCACGGCCCGGTCCAGCGCGTCCTGTGCCCGCGCCGCGGCCGCCGCGGACCGCTCGGCCTCACCGGCGGCGCCCCGCGCCTGTCCCGCGAGCCGCCCGAGCTGCTGGGCCACGGCCGACTTCTCCCGGTCGGCGGCCCGCCGCCGCTCCCCCAGCTCCTCGACCAGCACGGCACACTCCTGGCGCCGCTCCCCGGCCGCGTGCTGCGTCCGCGTCAACTCCGCGCAGCGCACGGCCAGCTCTTCGAGCTCGGCGGCGGCCTCGTCCACGGAGGCCTGCACCTCCAGCAGACTGGGCGCCCCGGCGGACCCGCCGTGCGCGAAATGCGCCCCCAGCAGATCGCCCTCGGCGGTGACGGCGGTGAGACCGGGACGGGCGTAGACGAGCTCCTCGGCGTCCTCCAACGTGCCGACGACGACGATCCCCCGCAGCAGACGCCGCACGGCGGGCATGAACTCGACGGGACCTCGCACCAGGTCGGCGGCGTACCGCGGCCCGTCGGCCTCCCGCGGCTCCTGGGGTACGTCGTCCGGAGCACCGCTCAGCAACAGCGCGGCCCGTCCCCCGTCCTGCTTGCGCAGCAGGCGGATCGCTTCGGCGGCGGCGGACGGGGTGGTCACGGCGAGGGCGTCCGCCGCCGCCCCGAAGGCCGCCGCGAGCGGAACCTCGTAGCCCTGCGTCACCGTCAGCAGTTCGGCCGCCGGGCCCAGCAGGCCGCCGAGCCGATCCCGTGCGTCGAGCAGCGCGCTCGTACCGTCCTTGCGGCGCAGGCCCATCGCCAGGGCCTCGTGACGGGCCCGGGTCGCGGCGCGTCTGCGTTCGGCCACCGTGGCGGCCTCGCGGGCGGCGGTGAGTTCGGCCTCCGCCTCGACGAGCCGGCGCTTGGCCGTCTCGTGCCGGTCACCGAGCTCCTGATCACCCGCGTCGAGCCCGTCGACCTCCGCCTTGAGCGCCTCGTACTCCTCCTGCGCGGTGCCGGCCCGCTCCTGGGCCTCGTCCCGGGCGGCGGCCAGCCGGTCGATCTCGGCCTGGGCGGAGGCGGCACGCGAACGGGCCGCGTTGACCTGGCCGTTCAACCGGGCCAGGCCCTCGCGGCGGTCGGCGATGGCCCGGGCGACGTCCTTCAGCCGCCGTTCCTCGACGGCGAGCTCCCGCTCGAGGTCGGCACGGTGGGCGACGGTGTCGTCGAGCGCGTGCTGGGCCGCTTCGCGGGCGGCCTCCAGTTCGGCCTCCTGCTCGCGGACGCGGCCGGCCTCGCGCTCCATGTCCTCGGGGTCGCGGCCGCGCCGCTCCTCGGGCGGCGCGGAGGTGGCGCTCTTCACGCGCGCGTCGGCTAGCGAGATCGTGCCGCGGACGCGTTCGGCGAGCTGGGACAGCTCGTACCAGGTCTGCTGGGCGCGCTGGAGGCGCGGCGCGAGCCGCCGGACCTCGTCCTCCAGCAGGGCCTCCCGCTGGAGGGCTCCGCGCAGTTCCTGCTCGGCTGCCTCCTTGCGCTCCTTGAGGGCGGCCTCGTCGGCGACCTCGGTCTGCAGGGCCTCCCGCAGCCGTACGAGATCGTCAGCGAGGAGGCGCAGACGTGCGTCGCGCAGATCGGCCTGGATGACGGCGGCGCGCCGGGCGACGGCGGCCTGGCGGCCGAGGGGCTTGAGCTGACGCCGTAGTTCGTCGGTCAGATCCTGCACGCGCGCGAGGTTGGCCTGCATCGCGTCCAGTTTCCTGAGCGCCTTCTCCTTGCGCTTGCGGTGCTTGAGGACGCCCGCGGCCTCCTCGATGAAGGCGCGCCGGCCCATGGGGTCGGCGTGCAGGACGGAGTCGAGCTGGCCCTGGCCGACGATCACGTGCATCTCACGGCCGATGCCGGAGTCGGACAGCAGGTCCTGGATGTCGAGGAGCCGGCAGGTGTCGCCGTTGATCTGGTACTCGCTGCCGCCGTTGCGGAACATGATCCGCGTGATGGTGACCTCGGCGTACTCGATGGGCAGCGCCCCGTCGGAGTTGTCGATGGTCAGGGACACCTCGGCCCGGCCCAGCGGGGGGCGGCCGGTGGTGCCGGCGAAGATGACGTCCTCCATCTTGCCGCCGCGCAGCGACTTGGCGCCCTGCTCGCCCATGACCCAGCTGAGCGCGTCGACGACGTTGGACTTGCCCGAGCCGTTCGGTCCGACCACGCAGGTGATCCCCGGTTCGAACCTGAGCGTGGTCGCCGAGGCGAACGACTTGAATCCCCGGAGGGTCAGGGCCTTGAGGTGCACGGCGCTGGACTCTACCTTCCGGGGATGTCTCACTCCATGAACCCGCGGTTTCACCCATGAACGCGCAGGGCACATCAAACGTCAAGAGACTGAAAGGGTGCGCGGGGGAACCAAATAAAGCGGGGGCGACGGGCTGGAATTACGGGGGAAAAGAAAGAAGGGACGCCGAAGCGTCCCTTGCAAACTCTGACAACTTAGCGGTCCGACGCGGTTGAGTTGAGCCGCCCGACCTCTGCGTGTGCCGTTGTGCAGCGGTGCAGCGATCAGGTGAGCGCAGGCTCCGCCTGGCGTGCGTCGATGCTCTCCAGAAGCGATTCGTGAGAAGCGGCAGCCGTCAGCGCGTCGTTCTCGGCCTGGATCCGTCCGAGCTCGGATTCCAGATCTTGTACACGCTGCTGGAGCCGTCGCATCTCGGCGAGGAGTCGCGGGTCGGAGCCGCCGACGTAACCGAGAAGCGCCTTTGCCATGATGGATGGTCCTCCACGATGAGTGACCGACCGAAGCGGTGTGGGTCGGAGGGATTCGCACCCGCGGTGCTTGACATGATCTTGTTGGTGCTGACGTTCGTCCATGCCAAACAGCTGAGGTGCGCGGGGTGCTTTCAGCGTCTCACCAAAAAGTTTGACGGTCAACACGATCACGCCCCGTATTGGCGGGCGACCCGGTGGCGCGCGGCCTGAACGGCGGCGCTGCGACTCCTGCGGGGCCCTCAGGGCGTGGCGATCATCCTTGCGTGCGGAGCCTCCCACCGCAAGCGATTCTTGGCAACCACCTGCTCCTTTCTGCTGAGGGCAAGTGGCGACGGCATGTTTCGACACCCTCACGGCGCCGTTTCGCACGGAGTCCTCAGCGGATCGCGAAGCCGTCGTAGCCGCCGCGCGGTGTGTCCCAGATCTCGGTGACGCCGTTCACGCACCCGGGCGTGTCGTCACTCAGGAGCCAGCCGAGCAGTCCCTCACAGCCCTCACGGGCCCCCTCCGCCACGACCTGAACCCGTCCGTCGGCCAAATTGAGAGCAAAACCACTCAGGCCGCCGATCTCCAGCGCCTTGGCCCGCGTGAACCAGCGGAAACCCACGCCCTGGACGTGTCCGCGCACCCAGGCGACCAGCCGTACATCCTCGCTCATGGGTGCAACCTAACCGGGCAAAGTCGCTCGGAGCACTTCTCCCCCAGAGCCATGCGGTACCGTCCCCACCCAATGATTCTTATATGAAACTCACTCGATCGGGTGAGTCAGGTCGACCAGAGGGAGCAGGAGGCGCGCGTCGCCCCAGCGCTTCGGCCGACCGCTGGGAACACCGCTTGGACGAGGAAGGCAAGGACATGGGACGCCACCGACGCTCCGCCGCCGGCCGCGCCGCCACGGGCCGCGCCACGGGGGTCACACAGACGCACGGCTCGCACGCGGACAGTCGCACTCCGCGGGACTCGTATGCGGGCGACCGCCCCACGATGGGCATCGCGCCGTACCTGAACCCGGAGGCGTACGCCGACTCCGTGGCCAGAAGTCAGGACTACCTGTACTCCGTCGACGACGAGTACGCCGACACCGCGGTGTTCGCGGCGGACGGATTCCGGCCCGACGACGGTGCCCTGCGGTCGGGCTCGGCCCGCGCCGCCGCCGGCCGCCGCCGGAAGAAGAAGGTCGCCACGCCGGTCAAGACAGGTCTGCTGGGCGTCTCCGCGGCGGTCGCCCTGGGCACCGTCGCGGTGGCCACGGGCGTGGTGCCCGGTCTCGACAGCTACCAGCTCGGCGGCGGCGGGGGCTCCGCCGACAAGGTGCAGGCCGCCGACTCCCCGACCAACTCGGCCTCCGAGCAGGGCGGCACCTCCGGCTCCGCCGACTCCGAACGCGGCGGTACGTCGACCAGCCGCGACTCCGGCCGGTCGACCTCGCCCGCCACCCCGCCGTCGTCATCGGCCCCCTCCTCGCCCTCCGCCTCCACCTCGTCGGCGGCGCCGACCAAGACCGCCACCGAGAAGCCGAAGCCGCAGACCACGCCTTCGAAGGAGCCGGAGACCACTCCGTCCAAATCGAAGAAGACGGCCACCAAGGCGCCGGAGCAGTCCGATTCCCCGGTGACGGTCTCGGCCGAGGCACAGGCCGCTGCCGAGGTGCTGAAGCTGGTCAACGAGGAGCGGGCCAAGGTCGGCTGCAGTGCCGTCTCCGCGAACAGCTCACTGTCGGATCTCGCCGAGAAGTTCAGCGACGACATGGCCGCGCGAGGTTTCTTCGACCACACCGATCCGGACGGGGCGACCCCGTGGGACCGGGCGGCGAAGGCCGGGATATCCGGCCTCGGCGGCGAGAACATAGCCCGGGGCCAGGCCGACGCGGCCGCGGTCATGGAGGCCTGGATGAACAGCCCCGGCCACAAGGCGAACATACTGAACTGCGACTTCAAGACGCTGGGCGTCGGTGTCCACTTCGGCTCCGGCGGCCCCTGGTGGACGCAGGACTTCGGCTACTAGGGCCGAAAAGGGGACCGAGCGGCAGGCGGCGGACCCGCAGAAACGATCATGCAGCCTGGGCGCGGCCGTTCCGGAAGAGCCGCGCGGTCTCGGCGACCCGCCGGCCCAGGTGTTCCGCCGTGGCCACGTCGGCCTTGTGGACGGCCTCCGGACCCTCGTCGACGTTGGTCTGCGCGGCCGCGCCGAGGAACACGCCGAGGCGGTTGAGGTCGTTCTCGGATCCGGTGCTGCTGTTCCAGCCGGGCAGCAGACCGAGGTTGACCCAGTGCATGCCCAGCTGCGCCGCCAGGATCTGGAAGAACTGCAGCGTGTGCAGCTTGTCGCCGCTCTTGGAACCGGAGTTGGTGAACCCTGCGGCCAGCTTGTCCCGCCACGCCTGGGTGGCCCAGCGCGCGGAGGTCGCCTCGGCGAAGGCGTGGAAGGCACCGGACGCGGTTCCCATGTAGGTCGGTGAACCGAACACGATCGCGTCCGAGCCGTCGAGCAGCGTCCACTGCTCCTCGGTGATCTCGTCGACCTTGATCAGGTGCACCTCGGCACCTGCTTCGGCGGCCCCGGCACGGACGGCCTCGGCGAGGACGGCGGTGTGACCGTAGCCGGAGTGGTAAGCGACGGAGACCACGGGGACGCTGACTACGGAGGCAGGGATCACGGGGACGGGGGCCACGGGGACGGACATACGTACTCCTCGAATGGGCAGCTCAAAAGCGGTGACCACAGGATTGCACTAACTTTTGGTTAGTGCAATCCACCAGCTAGCGCTGCCTTCGCGTACGCTTGGGTCATGAACATCACCCAGGAGCGCACGGCGGACCAGGACCTCCCGTTCGACGTGTTCGCCAGGGCCTGCCCCTCGCGCGGCACGCTGGAGCACGTCACGGGCCGCTGGGGCGGACTCACGCTGGGGGCGCTGTACGAGGGCTCGCTGCGCTTCAACGAGCTGCGCCGCCGGGTCGACGGCGTGAGCGAGAAGATGCTGTCCCAGACGCTGCACGCGCTGGAGCGCGACGGCCTGGTGCATCGCGAGGCTCAGCCGACCAACCCGCCCCGCGTGGACTACGAACTGACCCCACTGGGACGCGAGGTGGCCGAGCGGCTGCTGTCCCTCATCCACTGCGTGGAAGGGCGCATGGGTGACGTGCTGGCCGCCCGCGAGCGCTACGACGGGATGCGCGGCACCTTCTGACACTTCGGGCAGAAGTAGCTGGACCGGTTCATCCACGGGCGCCGGCGCATCGGCGTGGCACACCGCCTGCAGGGCAGACCCTCGCGGCCGTAGGCGTCCAGGGACCGGTCGAAGTAGCCCGACTCGCCGTTGACGTTGACGTACAGGCTGTCGAAACTGGTGCCGCCCACGGCGAGAGCCGCGTTCATCACGTCCCGGACGTGGCCCAGGAGTTCGAGCGTGCGCGGACGCGTGAGGTTCCCGGTGGGGCGGTCGTAGTGCAGGCGGGCGCGCCACAGCGCCTCGTCCGCGTAGATGTTGCCGACGCCGCTGATCAGCGACTGGTCGAGCAGGGCGCGCTTGATGGTGGTGCGCTTGCGCCGCAGGGCCTGATGGAACACCTCCTCGTCGAACAGCTGATCGAGGGGGTCGCGGGCGATGTGCGCGATGACGTCCGGAAGTCCGTCGGGGGTGGTGTCGTGCAGCGAAAGGCCGCCGAAGGTGCGCTGGTCGACGAAGCGCAGCTCGGTGTTCACCTCGTCCGCGAAGCGCACCCGGACGCGCAGGTGCTTCTCGTCGGGAGCCTCGTGCGGCTGGACCAGGAGCTGGCCGCTCATGCCGAGGTGGGCCAGGATCGCCTGGTGGGTATCCGCCAGCGGCAGCCACAGATACTTGCCGCGGCGGCTGGCGGTGCCGATGCGGTGACCCTTGAGGCGGTGCGCGAAGTCGTCGGCGCCGGCCGTATGACGGCGTACGGCACGCGGGTGCAGCACCTCGGCGTCGGCGACCGTGCGATGGGCGACCCATCGCTCCAGACCGCGCCGGACGACCTCGACCTCGGGCAACTCGGGCATGGGATCCCCCGTACGGAGCGCCCGCCTCCCAGTGGGGGCGGGCGCTCGTCTCGTACCGCTGTTCTACTGTTCCGCTGTTCGTCAGGCGGAGGCGGACTCGGGGTCCGGGCTGCCGTCGGCGGCCGGGACGGCCTGCGCCGCCTTGGCACGCTCGTCCGCCGCGGCCCGGATGGACCGCCAGGCGGACTCGGCGGCCTGCTGCTCCGCCTCCTTCTTGCTGCGGCCGGTGCCGGTGCCGTACGAGACGCCTCCGACGCGGGCAGCAGCAGTGAAGGTCTTCTCGTGGTCGGGGCCGGTCTCCGTGACCAGGTACTCGGGGACACCGAGGCCTTCGGTCGCGGTGAGCTCCTGGAGACTGGTCTTCCAGTCCAGGCCGGCACCGAGGTTCGAGGACTTCTCGATCAGCGGGTCGAACAGGCGGTGCACCAGTTCGGAGGCCGCGTCGAGGCCCTGATCGAGATAGACCGCGCCGATCACCGCTTCGAGGGTGTCGGCGAGGATGGACGCCTTGTCCCGGCCGCCCGTGCCCTCTTCGCCCCGGCCGAGCCGGATGAAGGAACCCAGGTCGAGGCCACGACCGACCCCCGCCAGCGCACGCGAGTTGACCACCGCGGCCCGCAACTTGGCCAGCTGGCCTTCGGGCAGGTCGGGGTGGGTGCGATACAGCGTGTCCGTGACGACGAGGCCGAGCACGGAGTCCCCGAGGAACTCCAGCCGCTCGTTCGTCGGCAGGCCGCCGTTCTCGTATGCGAAGGAACGGTGGGTCAGCGCACGCACCAGAAGGGCGGACTCGAGCCGATAGCCGAGCCGCCCTTCCAGAAGCGTGTGGGACGAGGCCGTGTCCGCCTTGTTCTTGGCGGTCGTGTCCGCCTTGGCGTCAGACATGAAGCCTCTCACCAGCCGCTCAGACCTCGAGGACCTGGCGCTTGTTATAGGTGCCGCAAGACGGGCACGCGATGTGCTGCAGCTTGGGCTCGTGGCAGCGCTCGCACGCAACCAGGGTGAAGACCGCAGCCTTCCACTGCGACCGGCGGTGGCGCGTGTTGCTGCGCGACATCTTCCGCTTCGGAACAGCCACGGCTACTTCTCCTGCTTCTCGTTGGCGCGCGCCGATCGAGGCGCTTCGCCACTCATCTCGTCCTTCTCGCCGTCTTCGAGTGAACCGGCGAGTCCCTGCAGTGCCGCCCAACGGATGTCGGTGGCGTCATGGTGGTGGTCCGGGTCGTCCGTGAGCCGCGCTCCGCACTCGGAACACAGGCCCAGACAGTCGTCCTGGCACACCGGCTGCAGCGGCAGTGCGAGCACCACCGCATCACGCAGCACGGGTTCGAGGTCGAACAAGCCGTCCTCGATGTAGAGCCTGTCCTCGTCTTCCTCGGCGTCGTCGACCGGCTCCGCTTTGGGGCGGCCCCGGTCGTCGGCGTCAGGGTACGAGAACATCTCCTGGAAGTCCGCTTCGAGCTCCAGCTCCAGCGGCTCCAGACACCTTACGCACTCCCCCTCGGCCTGTGCACGGGCGGTGCCTGTGACGAGCACCCCTTCCATGACCGACTCGAGTCGGAGTTCGAGCTCCACCGGGGCGCCTTCCGGCACTCCGATAACTCCCTGGATCCCGAGATCCCGGGGAGCGTCGATCTGACGGGTCAGGCGCTGTAGCGCACCAGGCCGCCGCCCCAGCTCGTGCGTGTCGAACACGAGAGGCTTGCGGTGGTCGAGGCGGGCGTTCAGGGCCATTCCTGCTTTCGATCTTCTGAGCTCGGGGGGACGCTGCCCCTCGGTACTGCGGGCAACTTTGATCGCGGGCGTATACGAAGTCAGCGAAGCGCACACGCGACCGAAGAGACAGGATACTGGAGCTTTCGCCCACAGCCCAATCCGGGCCCTGCCCCACCCTGCACGGGGGCGGCAGGTGGGTTGGGCGGGCTGGCTCTACAGGCCGCGTCCCTGTTCGTAGGCACGCAGCTGCTCGGCACTGATCATGCCGGTGTCGAAGAGGCTGGTCTCGTCGAGGGCGTAACCCTGCTGGGCCTGCTGGGCCTGCTGGGCCTGCTGGGGCTGCTGGACGGCCTGGTTCGGGTCGTAGGGGGCCTGCTGTGTGTCGTAGCCCTGGTACGCATAGGGGTCGGCCTGCTGCTGGTAGCCGTACGCGTCCTGCTGGCCGTAGCCCTGCTGTTGCTGCTGATAGCCGCCGTACGGGTCCGGCTGCTGCTGGTAGCCGTACGCCGGCTGCGGTTCCTGCTGGTCGTACGGCTGCTGGACGGGCTGCGCGGCCGCGGCGTCCTGCTCCGCGAGGGCGGTCAGGTCGGCGAGGTAGTCGGCGTCGGAGGAGTGCTGGAACGTCGTGGCGTCGTCGGCGAGGGCTCCGAGGTCGTCCGAGGCGATACGACCGTGCAGCTTCTGGCGGCCGCGGCCGACCGCGTCCAGGGTCTTGGCGAGGACCGCCTCGAAGGCGCCCAGCTTGGTGTCGACGTAGGCGTCGGCGTCACGGCGCAGGGTCTCGGGGTCGTGGCTGCGCTCGGGGGCGTCCTCGTCCTCGTAGCCGTTCTCGTCGGTGCCGGGTCCGGTGCCGAGGAGCTTCTCGCGGCCGCGGCCGACCGAGCCGAGGGTCTTGGTGAGGACGACCTCGAAGTTCGCGAGCTTGGAGTCCACGTAGTCGTCGGCCTCCGCGCGGACCTCCTCGGCCTCCTTGCGGGCCTCGGCGAGGATGCGGTCCGCCTCGTCCTGGGAGCGGCGGGCGATCTCGGTGTCGGAGATCAGGGAGCCGCGCTCGGCGTGTGCGGTGGAGATGATCCGCTCGGCCTCCTGGCGGGCCTGCTCGACCATCTGCTCACGGCCCCCGATCAGCTCCTCGGCCTGGGCGAGGGAGTCGGGAAGGGCCGCGCGCACCTCTTCCAGCAGGGCGAGCAGATCCGCGCGGTTGACCACGCACGAAGCCGACATCGGCATCGACCGGGCACTGGAGACCGCCGTCACGATCTCGTCGAGCTTCTTCTGCACGTCCACCGGTTGCTCGCCACTCTCTACAGCTGTGTTGGAGACGGACGGGACGACTGTACGGCCATGGGGTGTCCGCCGGACACCGGGTGACGGGCCGTCAGGAAGCCGGTCCCGAGGTCAGTCGTTCCGGAGACGCTCGCCGAGTGCCTCCAGGACCAGCGGCGGCACCAGGTGGGAGACGTCGCCGCCCCAGGTCGCGACCTCCTTGACCAGGGAGGAGGACAGAAAGCTGTACGTGGGGTTGGTCGGCACGAACAGCGTCTCGACGCCCGACAGACCGTTGTTCATCTGGGCCATCTGCAGCTCGTAGTCGAAGTCGCTGACCGCCCGGAGGCCCTTGACGATGGCCGGGATGTCGCGCTGCTTGCAGAAGTCGACGAGGAGGCCGTGGAACGCCTCGACGCGGACGTTGCCGTACTCGGCGGTGACCTGGCGGATCAGGTCGATCCGCTCGTCGATCTCGAACAGGCCCTTCTTGGACTTGTTGATCATGACCGCGACATAGACCTCGTCGTACAGACGAGAGGCGCGGGAAATGATGTCGAGGTGTCCGTTGGTGATCGGGTCGAACGACCCGGGACAGACGGCACGGCGCACTTGTGGTCCCTCGCTCTCCAGTCCGGTCATCGTGCGTCTTCGCACGTAGAGGCGGCGCGACCGTACCAAAACGTTCCCTCGCCGTAGCGACGGGCCCGAAGCGCTTCGAAACCGTCCGGCCAGGGGAACTCCCCGCCTCTGGTGCTGCGCTCCACGGTGACGAGGGCATCGGCCGCGAGCCAGCCCCCCGAGCGGAGTGTGAGGAGAATCTCCCGAAGATCGTCGTTCGTCACGGCGTACGGGGGATCGAGGAAGACCAGGTCGTACGGCCCCGTCGGCGGTGTCTGGATGATCTGCCCGGCCTTGCCCGCCCTGACCTCCGCGCCGGGCAGGCCGAGTGCCTTGACGTTCTCCCGGATCGTGCGGGCCGCTCGCGCGTCGGCCTCGACGAGGAGGGTGTGGCCCGCGCCTCGGGACAGGGCCTCCAGGCCCACGGCGCCCGAGCCCGCGTACAGGTCCAGCACCCGCTCGCCGTCGAGGGGGCCGCCCAGCAGGGCCTGCCAGGTGGAGAAGAGACCCTCGCGTGCGCGGTCGGAGGTGGGGCGGGTGCCGGTCCCTGGCGGGACGGCCAGGCGACGTCCACCGGCTACGCCGGCGATCACGCGGGTCATCTCGGGGTCCTTGTTCGGGGGCGGGTACTGCTCCAGTCTGGCAGGCCGCGGGAGCGGGAGCGCTCCGTACCGGCAGCGGCCGCGGGCCGTCCGGCACCGTCGCGCCGGGCGTGGGGAGTGGCTGCGGGCCGCCCGTGGCTCGCGCCACTGATGCCGGAGAGCGGCTGCGGGCCGTCCATGGCTTGTTCCGCCCGGACGGCACAGCCGCACGGTTCGGGTGCGGCGCGCGGCACGTCCCGGGCAGCTGGGCCTCACACGCGCCGGCCGTTCTTCGGCGGAAATGGCTGCGGGCCGCCCATGGCTCCACCGCCCGGGCGCTGGAGCCGCACACGCCCCGGGGCTCGCGGGCCCGGCCTCAGCGCCGCACGGTCCCATTGCGGCGCTGAGCGGCACGGTCCCATTGCGGCGCTTGGCGGCATGGTCCGGGTTCGGGGTGGCGTGGACAGGGTGTCGGACGCACCGGGGCGGTGTCGGGGCCGGCCCGGGTTCGGGGGGTGGTCTTCAGCCCTTGTCCAGGTACTGCTCCCTGTCCTCGTCGAGGAGGGCGTCCAGGGCCGTGCGCAGGCCGGGCAGGGTCTCCAGCTCCGGGTCGGCGGCGACCAGGCGGGCCGCCTCCTCGCGCGCCTCCGCGATGACCTCCTCGTCCTCGATGACCGCGAGTACGCGCAGGCTGGAGCGGGCGCCGGACTGGGCCTGGCCCAGCACGTCGCCCTCTCGGCGCTGTTCGAGGTCGACGCGGGAGAGCTCGAAGCCGTCGAGGGTGGCGGCGACGGCGTTGAGGCGCTGGCGGGCCGGGCTCGCCTCCGGCATCTCGGAGACGAGGAGGCACAGGCCGGGCGCCGAGCCCCGGCCGACCCGGCCGCGCAGCTGGTGCAGCTGGGAGACACCGAAGCGGTCGGCGTCCATGATCACCATCGCGGTGGCGTTCGGGACGTTGACGCCGACCTCGATGACGGTCGTGGCGACCAGGACGTCGGTGTCGCCCGCGGTGAAGCGGCGCATGACGGCGTCCTTGTCGTCGGGTGCCATGCGGCCGTGCAGGACCTCGACCCGGAGACCGTGCAGGGGGCCCTTGGCGAGCTGGTCGGCGATGTCCAGGACGGCGAGCGGCGGCCGCTTCTCGGCTTCGTCCTCGGGGGACTTCTTCTTGGCCCCGGCCTTCTTCTCCTCCTCGTCGTCGCCGATCCGCGGGCAGACGACGTACGCCTGATGGCCGTTCGCGACCTCCTCGCGGACCCGTTCCCAGGCGCGGGCCAGGAAGTGGGGCTTGTCGGCGGCCGGGACGACATGGCTGGCGATGGGTGAGCGGCCGGCCGGGAGCTGGTCGAGGACGGAGGTCTCCAGGTCGCCGAAGACGGTCATGGCGACAGTGCGCGGGATGGGCGTGGCCGTCATGACGAGCAGGTGCGGGGGTTGCTTGCCCTTGCCGCGCAGCGCGTCGCGTTGTTCGACACCGAAGCGGTGCTGTTCGTCGACGACGACCAGAGCGAGGTCATGGAACTTGACCTTGTCCTCGATCAGCGCGTGTGTGCCGATCACGATGCCGGCCTCGCCGGTGACGAGGTCGAGCAGTGCCTGCCGGCGGGCGGCCGTGCCCATGGACCCGGTCAGCACCACGACCTTGGTGGCCCGATCGGACCCGCCCAGCATCCCGCCCTCGGCCAGCTCGCCCATCATCTCGACGACGGAGCGGTGATGCTGCTGGGCGAGGACCTCGGTGGGGGCGAGCATGGCGGCCTGTCCACCGGCGTCGACCACGGCGAGCATGGCGCGCAGGGCGACCATGGTCTTGCCCGAACCCACCTCTCCCTGGAGCAGCCGGTGCATCGGGTGGTCCGTCGCCAGGTCGTCGAAGATCTCCTTCGAGACCTTCTGCTGGCCTTCGGTGAGGGTGAAGGGGAGGCGGGCGTCGAAGGAGGTGAGGAGCCCGTCGGGGGCGGGCACGCGGGGGACGGCCGGGAGTTGCGCGTCGGCGTGGCGGCGGCGGGCGAGGGCGACCTGGAGGACGAACGCCTCGTCCCACTTCAGGCGGGCCCGGGCGTCGGCGATGTCCGCCTTGGTGTGGGGGCGGTGGATCTTCAGGAGGGCCTCGGGGAGGGAGACCAGGCCCCGGCCGTCACGCAGGGAGTCCGGGAGGGGGTCGAGCGCCTCCTGTGCGTGGGGCAGGACGGTCTGGATCGCCTTGCCGATCTTCCAGGACTCCAGTTTCGCGGTGGCCGGGTAGAGCGGGATGAGGGCGCCGGCCCAGGTCTCGACGGATTCGTCCGTGTCCGCCCGCAGCAGTTCGTAGGCCGGATGGGCCAGCTGGAGGCGGCGGTTGAAGACCGAGACCTTGCCGGAGAACATCGCGCGCGTGCCCGGCAGGAGGTCCTTGTGGGGTTTGTGGACGCCGCTGCCGAAGAAGACCAGCTGGAGCCGGCCGCTGCCGTCGGTGATGGTCACCTCCAGGCGCTGGCCCTTGCCCCGGGGAGCCTTGGCCGAGGCGAAGCTGTGCAGCCGGGCGTCGGCGACCTGGGCGACCACGGTGGCGTGTTCGTCCATGGGGAGGTCGGCGAGGTGGGTGAGCTGGCCCCGCTCCTCGTATCTGCGGGGGTAGTGGTGCAGGAGGTCGCCGACGGTGTGCAGGCCGAGGTGCTCGGCCATCACCTTCGCGGTGGCGGGGCCGAGCACTGACTTCAGTGGCTGTTCCAGTGGTTCTTCCAGTGCGGGCACGAGATCCATTGCACACCACGCCACTGACATTGCCGTATACGTGTCCCGAAACCCCTGGTCAGGCGGCTCGTTCGGGCTCTAGGATGACGCGCTCCGGCCATCATCCGCGGTCACCGCCCCACCGGGACCGCCCGACCCCGCGCCGTGTCCTCCCCCAGCCCGCGGCGCTGCAGCGATGGACTCCCAGACCTCACAGTCATCCCAGGCATCCCAGCCGCCCCACACGTTCCAGGTCGACCTGCGTGGTCTGGTGGACCTGCTGTCCCATCACCTCTACTCCAGTCCCAAGGTCTATCTGCGCGAACTGCTGCAGAACGCCGTGGACGCGATCACCGCCCGGCGGGCCGAGGAGCCCGACGCCCCGGCGCGCGTGCGACTGTCCGCCGCGGACGGCCGGCTGCGGGTGGAGGACTCCGGCGTCGGTCTCACCGAGGCCGACGTGCACAGCCTGCTGGCGACGATCGGGCGCAGTTCCAAGCGCGCGGAGGGGCTCCAGGACGTCCGTTCGGACTTCCTCGGGCAGTTCGGCATCGGGCTGCTGGCCTGTTTCGTGGTGGCCGAACGGATCCGCGTGGTCAGTCGCAGTGCCCGTACCCCGGACGCGCCGCCGGTGGAGTGGACGGCGTGCGACGACGGCTCCTACACCGTACGGACACTGCCCGACGCGGAGCGGCCCGAGCCGGGCACCACCGTGCATCTGGTGGCGCGGGCCGGTGCCGGGGAGTGGCTCACAGAGCAGCGGGTGCTGGCGCTGGCCCGGGACTTCGGCTCGCTGCTGCCGTACGACGTCCGGGTCGGCGACGAGGCGGTCACCGATCTTCCGGCGCCCTGGAACCGGTCCTACCCCTCCCCCGCCAACCGGCGGGTGGCGCTGGCCCGGCACTGTCACGAGCTGTTCGGGTTCACGCCGTTGGACTCGGTCGAGCTGGATCTGCCGGTGGCGGGGGTGCGCGGGGTGGCGTACGTGCTGCCGTCGGCGGTCAGCCCGGCGCAGCGTGCCGGTCACCGGGTGCACCTCAAGGGGATGCTGCTGACCGAGCGGGGCGAACAGCTGCTGCCCGAATGGGCGTTCTTCGTGCGCTGTGTCCTGGACACCGACAGTCTGCGGCCGACGGCCTCACGGGAGTCGCTGTACGAGGACGAGACGCTGGCGGCGGTGCGGGAGGCGCTCGGGGAAAGGATCCGGTCATGGCTGACGGGGCTGGCCGCCGGGGATCCGCAACGGCTGGCGGCCTTCCTGGAGGTGCACCACCTGGGAGTGAAGTCCCTGGCGCGGCACGACAAGGAGATGCTGCGCACGATGCTGCCGTGGCTGCCCTTCGAGACGACCGACGGGCGGCTGTCGCTGGAGGAGTTCGCCCAGCGGCACCCGGTGGTGCACTTCACGCGGACCGTGGAGGAGTACCGGCAGGTCGCGCCGATCGCTTCCGCGCAGGGCATCGGGGTGATCAACGGCGGTTACACGTACGACAGCGAGCTGGTCGAGGCGCTGCCGTCGGTGCGGCCGGGGACGGTGGTCGCCGAGCTGGACGCGGAGACCGTGACCGCCCATCTGGACGCCGTCGCCCCGGCCGACGAGCTGGCGCTCGCGGGCTTCCTGGCGGCCGCGCGGGCGAAGCTCGATCCGCTGGGCTGCGACGTCGTCCTGCGGGCCTTTCACCCGTTGTCGGTGCCCGCGCTGCATCTCGACGACCGCGGGGCCCGGCACGAGCAGGCACGCGCGCGGGCGGAGTCGCGGGCCGACGACCTGTGGGCGGGCATTCTGGGCTCGCTGCGCGGGAGCGCCCCGCGCGCGCGTCTGGTGCTCAACCATCTCAACCCGCTGATACGGCGGATCAGTTCGTTGAACGATCCCGAGCTGATCGGCACCGCCACGGAGTCGCTGTACGGACAGGCGCTGCTGATGGCGCAGCGCCCGTTGCGGCCCGCGGACTCGGCGCTGCTGAACCGGGCGTTCATCGGCCTCCTGGAATGGGCCACGCACGGGGAGTCGGCACCCGGGGAGCCGACAGAGGGACAGGGCGGTCACTGATGAGTGGAATCACGGACTTCGACTCCCTCCGCCGGGCGATGGCGGAGAACGGCGAGCAGCCGGAGGGACCGGCCCGCAACGCGCGCGCGGAGCAACTGCTGGTGGAGGCCGAGCGGCTGGACATCCCGCTCGCCGTGATCGAGGCGCTCGGGCACCAGCTGAAGGTCTACAACTACAGCTCCGAGAAGGCGAAGATGTTCGTCCCGTTCGCGCGGCTGCTGCGTATGTGGGACGAGCGGCCCGAGGACTTCGACGCATACGAGACGCACTCGCTGCACTGGGTCTTCAAGTGGATGTCGGCCGGCATGCTGGACCAGCCGCACGTGCCGCTGGCGTCGGTGGAGAAGTGGCTCGGCGAGATGGAGCACCGCTACCGGATCGCCGGGCACTCCGCGCGGGCGGTGCGCAGCGCCGAGTTCAGCGTGGCCGCGCACGTGGGCGACGTGGAGCGGGCCGAGCGGGCGTTCACCGCCTGGCTGGCCGCGGACCGGGACACCATGGCCGACTGTCACGCGTGCGAGTTGCGCGGGCAGGGCTGGTGGCGGGCGGAGCGGGGCCGGGACGCGGAGGCGCTGGAGCTGTGGGCGCCGGTCCTGGAGGGCGAGTACACGTGCGCGCACGAGCCGCACGCCGTGCTCGCGTCGTCCCTGGTGCCGCTGCTGCGGCTCGGCCGTCTGGAGGAGGCCCGCGCCCACCATCTGCGGGGCTTTCGGCTGGTGCGGTCCATGGAGAGCATGCGGGGCGCCTACGCCGACCACGTCGAGTTCTGCGCGCTGACCGGGAACGAGGCCCGGGGCCTGGAACTGCTCGCGGAACGGCCCGCGTACTTCACGGACGAGGGGCATCCGCAGAGCAAGCTGGAGTTCCTGAGCGTGGTGGTGCTGCTCATGGAGCGCCTGTCCGAGCTCGGTCTCGCCGGTCAGCGGGTGCCCGGTCCGGCCGGGCGGGAGTGGACGGCCGCGGAACTCGCGACGCACGCGCGCGCCGAGGCCCTCGCGCTGGCCGCGCGCTTCGACGAGCGCAACGGTACGTCGTACGTCGGCGAGCGGGCACGCGCGCGTATGGCGCAGCGGCCCCTGGTGGAGCGGCTGCCGCTGGGGGTGCGGGCGGCTCGCCCCGCTTCGGCCGTGGCCGCGAAGGCGCCCGGGGCTGCGGCCCCGGTTCCGGAGGCCGGTGAACCGGACCTGCCGGTCCTGCTCGCCGAGGCCCGGCGGCTGTCCGACACCCTCCAGCCGCATGCCGTCGAGGCGTGGGAGCGAGTGGCGCAGCTGGCCGAAGAGGCGGAGGGCGTCGAGCTGGAGGCACGTGACCGCGCGGAGATCGCCGACCACCGGGCGATCGGTCTCGGCCCGGAGGGCGCCGAAACGTTCGCGCGCGCCGCCGAGTTGTACGCGCGGGCGGGCGACCCCGGAGAGGCCCTGGCCGCACGCGCGCGTGCCGCGTACGTCCGTGCGCTGGCCGGCGAGGTCGACGAGGCGCTCGCGACGGTCGCGGGCCTGTACGACCGGGTGCTCGAGCTGTACGCCGAGGGCGGCACGGAGGTCCCGCAGGCGGCGGGCGTGCTGATGGGACGGGCGCGGATCCTGATGCGGCGCGTCCACGAGGCCGAGGGAGCGGTGGAGGAGACGGTCCTGGCGGAGGCGGAGGCGGCCGTACGGGAGCTGCTGGCACTCGTGGACGGGCGGGCGGGGAACGACGTACGGCTCGCCGCCCGGGTCGCCGAGGGGCACGCGATGCTGGCGGAGCTGGCGACGCACTCCGGGCACCCGGAAGCGGGCGCGGAGCTGTTCGCGCGGGCCGCGGCGGAGTTCGTCGAGGCGGGTCTGCCGTGGTTCGCCGTGGAGTACGAGGCCCGGCTGGCCGGTATCGCCCATCAGCTGGAGGACATGGGGGAGGCGGAGCGGGCCCTGCGGGCGGCCCTGGAGCACGGCGGACCGTACCTGGAGGCGATCGGGCGGGCCCAGCTGCACCTCCAGCTCGCCGAGGTCGTCGGGGGCCGTGGGCAGGCCGACGAGGCCGCGGAACACGCCCTGGAGGCGGCGCACTGGGCGGACGAGGCAGGCGCGGGCCCCACGTTCGGCGCCTGGGCGCGGCACCAGCTCGGCGGGTTCCTGGTGCGCCAGGGCCGCTGGGCCGAGGCCGCGGAGGTGCTGGAGTCCGCGCTGGCGGACCTGACCGCCGAGACGCACGGCGACGGCGCGGTCGTCCAGACGCAGTGGTGGCTGGGTGACTGTCTGAGCGAGCTCGGGGAACACCGGGACGCCGCCGAACGCCGGCTCCAGGCCGCCGAGATCGCCCGGCACTGGCCCGAGCAGCACGACCACGCGACCCTCGCCCACCTGGCCGCCGAGTCGCTCGGCCAGGCCGGCCTGGGCACCGAGGCGGACCGGGCCTACGTGCGCGCGGGCGAGCTGTGGCGCGGCCTCGGCAACGTCCACGGGCTCGTCCGGTCACTACGTGCCCGCGCGTGGCTGGCGTTGCGCACCGAGGACGGGACGGACGCGGCACGCGCCCTGATGACCAGTGCCGTGGAGGAGTGCGCGGACGCGTTCGGCGTGGCGGACGACGACGAGGCGCGCCTGCGGCTCGTCGCCGAACTCGGCCACACCCACCGCCAGTTCGGGGACCTGCTCGCCCGCTCCGCCGCCGAGGACGCCGACGACGACTCGATCCGGGCCGCCCTTGACGAGGCGCTCTCCCAGATGGCCGAGGCCGTCGCGGTGTTCGTCGCCCTGGGCGAGGACGCCGTGCACGCCCGGACCGGCGCGGAGCTGGCCGCGGGCTGGCTGGAGACCGACCTGGGACGTCCGGCGGAGGCGGCGGCACGCGCGCGTGCGGTGCTGCGGGCTTACGCCGACGCCGATCCCGACCCCGACACCGGGAGCGAGGAGCAGGCGGAGGACGAGACGGTGCGGGCTCGGCGGGCCGAGGCGGAGCAGTTGCTACAGGCGGCGGAGGAACAGAAGGGGCGTTGAACGATCCCTCGGGAGAGGGGTGGTGGGGAGGACTGTTTGTTGAACAATCCCTTGGCCCGTCGCCCCTCGCCTTCGCCGCCCCCGCTCGCCGTCGCCCATCGCCCTCGCCCGCGCCGTCGCTCATTGCCCGCGCCGTCGCTCATCGTGCCCTCGCCCGCGCCGTCGCTCCTGGCTTCTGAGCCCAGGCCCCTGACCCGGCCCCTACTCCACCCCGATCAACAGCAACGCGCCCTGCCGTCCCCCTCGGTACACCACCGTGTCGACGGCGAGGTACGCCTCCCGTACCCGGGTCTCCAGGTGCTCGGCGACGCCGTCGGGGGCCTCGTCGCCGAGCACGAGGGTGACGAGTTCGCCGCCCGCCGCCAGCATGCGGTTCAGGACGGTCTCGGCGGCGGTGGTGACATCGGAGCCGATGACGGCCACGTCGCCGTCGATCAGCCCGAGGACGTCGCCGGCCTGACAGATGCCGGCCATGGTCCACGACTGACGCTCTGCGACGGCGACCTCGGCGTACCGGGTGGCACCGGCCGCCGAGGTCATGGACACCACGTCCTCGTCGAAGCGCCGCTCAGGCTCGTGCACGGCCAGCGCCGCGATCCCCTGGACCGCGGAGCGGGTGGGGATCAGGGCCACCCGGATGCCCTCCGCGCGAGCCTGCTCGGCGGCCGCGGCGGCGGTGTGCCGCAGGTCGGCGTCGTTGGGCAGCAGCACGACCTCGCGCGCGTGGGCCCGTCGTACGGCCTGAACGAGCTCTCCGCTGGCGGGCGGCTCACCGGGGCGCGCGAGCACGGTGGTCGCACCCGCCTCGGCGTACAGCCCGGCCAGGCCCTCGCCCGGCACTACGGCGACGACCGCCCGCTGGACCCGCTCGCGCGGCGGCCGCTCTCCACCGCGCGTGTGCGCGTCGTCGAGGCCGAAATGGGTGATCCGGATCCGGTACGGCCGGCCCGCCTCGACCCCCGCCTCCACGGCGGCGCCCGCGTCGTCCACGTGCACGTGCACGTTCCACAGACCGTCGCCGCCGACCACGACCAGCGAGTCGCCCAGGGCGTCCAGCCGCTGCCGCAGCCGCGCCACGGCCGTGTCCTCGGCTTCCAGAAGGTAGATCACCTCGAAGGCGGGGCCGCCCTCGCCGTCCGGCCCGTCGGCACAGTCCTCCGGGGGAACGGCACAGTCCTCCGGGAGAACAGGTTCCGGCGCACGAGCGGATTCCGGCGCCCGATCGGGCTGCACGCGCGCGTGGCTGGCGGACAGAGCGCCGGAGAGCGCCGGCACCTCCCCCGTGAACGTCCCCACCAGCGCCGCGAGGACCGCGACCAGTCCCCGGCCGCCCGCGTCCACCACGCCGGCGTGCTCCAGGACCGCCAGCTGCCCCGGGGTCTTGGCCAGGGCCGCGCACGCTCCTCGGTAGGCCGCCCGGGCGACCGTCCCGCAGTCCCCTCCCGCCCCCTCGGCCCCCTCGGCTGCGTCGGCGGCGGCCGAGGCGACCGACAGGACTGTGCCCTCGACGGGGTGCGCGACGGCCTGGCGGGCGGAGTCGGCCGCGTGCCGGAGGGCCAGGCCCAGCCCGTCTCCGTCGGTGTGAGGGGTCTCACCGTCGGCGGCGAGCACCTGGGCCATGCCGCGCAGCAACTGCGCGAGGATCGTCCCCGAGTTCCCGCGCGCCCCTATGAGCGCGCCGTGCGCCATCGCGCGTGCGGCGTCGGCGAGGGAGGGTTTCCCGGCGGGCACGGAACCAGCGCCGGAACCGGCCTCGTACCCGGCGAACACCGCCTCGACGGCGGTCGCCGCCGACTCGACGGTCAGGTACATGTTGGTGCCGGTGTCCCCGTCCGCGACCGGGTAGACGTTGATCGCGTCGATCTCCTCACGCGCCCGTCCCAGCGCCGTGAGGGCGAGGCCGCACCAGGTGCGCACCGCGAGAGCATCGAAGAATGTCTGCGGCACCTGCGCCACCTGCGCCTCCTTGAGCTGCTGGACTGGACGCAGCGTAGACCCCGGGCCGGTGTCCGCCGGAAAGCGGGCCGGACCGGAGCGGACGGGAGCCGACCGGGGCGGGGGCCGGGCCCCTGAGCAGCCATGGTAGTTTCGTTGCACTGGCGCAGTCGTTGTATGCTGCTCCGGTTGCCCGATCCGCATCGGGCCATCCCCCTGGCACCGCCACTCAGATCCTAGATCCTGATTCCGGCATGCCGGGATCATCCGTAAGTGCATCTGAAGTCTTTGGAGTGACCCGTGGCTGCCAACTGCGACGTCTGTGGCAAGGGGCCGAGCTTCGGCAACAGCATCTCGCACTCGCACCGCCGTACGTCCCGTCGCTGGAACCCGAACATCCAGCGCGTCCGTACCGTGGTCAGCGGGACGCCGAAGCGCGTGAACGCTTGCACCTCGTGCATCAAAGCCGGCAAGGTCTCGCGCTGACGCTCATCCCCCCACTCTCGACTCTGCTCGAGCCGGGGGGAACCCCAACGCGCGCGGCCACTGCTGGTTCGCTGCATAGAGCCGGTCCATTTCGATGGGCCGGCTTTCTGCTGTGCCCAGGATCCCCACGCCTGCCGAACTCCGGGGGATACGCTTCGGCATCCCGGGGGTGTCAGAAGATCTCCGGAAACGCGGGCCCGTTCTTCGCCCCGCCGACGGAGCGGCGCATCCGGAGGCGGGACCGGATGTACCGGCTGTTCGGCTCGCGGCCGATGGCCGGCTCCTTCAAGCGGCTCACCGAGAGGGCGGCGACGGACATCAGGCTCCGGCCGTACCCCGGGTGAGGTCCCACCCGTGGTCCACGGGGCCGATGCCGGCGCCGAGCGCGAACCCGGCGGCGATCGCCCCGGTGACGTAGCTCTTCGCCGCCGCCACCGCCTCCGGCACGGACCGCCCCTTCGCCAGCTGGGCCGCGATCGCGGAGGCGAGGGTGCAGCCCGTGCCGTGCGTGTGCCGGTTGTCGTGCCTCGGCGCCCGCAGCCAGTGCTCCTCGCGGCCGTCCGTCAGCAGGTCCACGGCTTCGCCGGGGAGATGGCCGCCCTTGATGAGCGCCCAGCGCGGTCCGTACGCCAGTACCGCGGCCGCGGCGTCCCTCAGCTGTTCCTCCGACTCGACCCGCACGCCCGTCAGTTGGGCCACCTCGTCGAGGTTGGGGGTGGCGACGGTGGCGACCGGCAGCAGTTTCCTCCGTACGGAGTCCAGCGCGGAGGCGGCCAGCAGCGGGTCCCCGTGCTTGGAGACCCCGACGGGGTCGACGACGACGGGAGCCCCGGCGCCGGCGAGCAACTCGGCGACCGTCTCGACGAGTTCGGCGGAGGCGAGCATGCCCGTCTTCACCGCCTGGACTCCGATGTCGTCGACGACGCTGCGGTACTGGGCCCGCACCGCCTCCACCGGCAGCTCCCAAGCCGCCTGCACGCCACGGGAGTTCTGCGCGGTGACCGCCGTGATCACGCTCATGCCGTGCACGCCGAGCGCGAGCATCGTCTTCAGGTCGGCCTGGATCCCGGCCCCGCCGCCGGAGTCGGAACCGGCGACGGTGAGCACCCGGGGCGGGGGCCCGAGCGCGCTCACGACTCCAGGTCCCCGAAGTGGTCCCAGCCGCCCTTGCTGGTCCAGGGCGCCCCGTCGACCGTCACCTGGGGCAGCGCGGACGGGTTGAGGACCTCGCCGATCACCTTCCAGCGGGCGGGCAGCTTCACGTCCGGCGGGAAGGTCGCCACGATCGCGTGGTCCTCTCCCCCGGTGAGCACCCACTGGATGGGATCGACCCCGACGGCCTGCCCGATGTCGTGCATCTGGGTCGGGATGTCGATGGCCCCGGAGCGGATGTCGATACGCACCTTGCTGGCTTCGGCGATGTGCCCGAGGTCGGCGATCAGCCCGTCGCTGACGTCGCACATCGCCGTCGCGCCGAGCCCGGCGGCCGCCGGACCCGCGTGGTACGGCGGCTCGGGGCGGCGGTGGGCCTCGACGAAGGCGCGGGGCGAGCGGAATCCGCGGGAGAGCACCGCGTACCCGGCTGCGGACCAGCCCAGCCAGCCGGTCACCGCCACGAGGTCGCCGGGCTGGGCGCCACCCCGGGTGACGGGCTCCTGGTTGCGCAGATCGCCGAGCGCGGTGATCGACACCATGATCGTGTCACCCCGTACGACGTCACCGCCGACCACGGAGGCACCGGCCACCTGGCACTCGTCGCGCAGACCGTCCATCATCTCCGACGGCCAGGTCACCGGCAGTTCGGCGGGCACGACGAGGCCGAGCAGCAGGGCCGTCGGCACCGCTCCCATGGCGGCGATGTCGGCGAGGTTCTGCGCGGCGGCCTTGCGGCCGACGTCGTAGGCCGTGGACCAGTCACGGCGGAAGTGCCGGCCCTCCAGCAGGATGTCGGTGCTGGCCACGACCCGGCGGTCGGGTGCGGCGACCACCGCGGCGTCGTCGCCGGGGCCGACCCGGACCGCGGAGGTGGTGGTGAGACGGGAGGTGAGCTCCCTGATGAGCCCGAACTCCCCGAGCTCACCAACAGTGCCCTTCATTGCCCTTTCGCCCCTTCTTTACCTGTCTGTGCCCGGTCGCGCGTAACCAGTGTCCTCGATACGGTCGAGTCAGCCGTCAACTTCCGTCGGGCTCGCACCCCGGCGCGCGAGCCGTGGTTTCCGCAGGTCTCCCCGCGGCGAGCGGTGACGCGATACCGTGGCGTTCCTTTTCCCCACATGATCCTCGTGGCCGCCCTGGAGGTTCCGTGGTACAGGCGTACATCCTGATCCAGACGGAGGTCGGCAAAGCGTCGACCGTCGCCGAAGAGATCGGCAAGATCCCTGGCGTCGTCCAGGCCGAGGACGTGACGGGACCCTATGACGTGATCGTGCGGGCCCAGGCCGACACGGTGGACGACCTCGGCCGCATGGTGGTCGCCAAGGTCCAGCAGGTGGACGGGATCACCCGCACCCTGACCTGCCCGGTCGTGCATCTGTAGCCCCCGTCTAACCTTGGCCGGTGAACCTTTTCCGTCACCGGCCCGTCGGCCTGCCCGCGCTCGTCCTGCTGATCACGGCTGCGGGCTGCTCCTCAGCAGACGACAACGCGTCGGCGGTGGTTCCCAGTCCCGGCACGAAAGCCACGAAGCTGTGCCGGGAGCTGGACAAGGTACTGCCGTCGAAGGTGGACGGTGAGAGCCGCCACGATCCCGAGCCCGCCTCCGCGCTGACCGCGGGCTGGGGAGGTCCGGAGATCATACTGCGCTGCGGGGTCACCCAGCCGCCGAAGATGATCGACCCGAAGGTCTCGCAGGGGGACGACCCGGACGCGGTGGCCGGCGGGGTGAACGGTGTCGACTGGCTGATGGAGAAGCGGGACGGCGGGGGCAACCGCTTCACCACGGCCAATCGGAGCGCGTACGTCGAGGTGACGGTGCCGGAGGGCGCGGACAACTCCAGCGCGTTGATCGATCTGGCCCCGGCCATCAAGAAGGCGATCCCCGCAGGGATCGCCGACTAGATCATCCGACTGGACCGGTCCCCGATCGGTCGGCCTCGGATCAACGCAGGCCCGTGGACCTGCGCAGAGCCGCCTGGACCAGGCGGTCCACCAGCTCGGGATAGCCGATTCCGGTCGCCTGCCACATCTGGGGGTACATCGAGATCGGGGTGAAGCCGGGCATCGTGTTGATCTCGTTGATGACGAACTCGCCGTCGTCCGTGAGGAAGAAGTCCGCGCGGACCAGGCCCTCGCAGGACGCCGCCTCGAAGGCGTCCACCGCCAGGCGCCGCACGTCCGCCGTCTCCTCGGGCGTCAGCGGGGCCGGGACGATCCCGGGGGTCGAGTCGATGTACTTCGCGTCGAAGTCGTAGTACGCGTGCGCGTCCGGCGGCGGGATCTCGGCCGGGACGGAGGCACGGGGGCCGTCCTCGAACTCCAGGACGCCGCACTCGATCTCGCGGCCCCGCAGCGCCGCCTCGACCAGGATCTTCGGGTCGTGGCGCTGGGCCTCGGCGATCGCCTCGTCGAGCCCCGACAGGTCGTCGACCTTGGTGATGCCGATGGAGGAACCCGCGCGCGCGGGCTTCACGAAGAGCGGCCAGCCGTGCTCACCGGCGAAGTCGACGATCTTCCTGCGGGCGGCCGACTCGTCCTGCGCCCACTCGCGCGGCCTGATCACCACGTACGGGCCGACCTTGAGCCCGAAGGAGGTGAACACCCGCTTCATGTACTCCTTGTCCTGGCCGACGGCCGAGGCGAGCACGCCCGCGCCCACGTACGGGACGCCGGAGAGCTCCAGCAGGCCCTGCAGGGTGCCGTCCTCGCCGTACGGGCCGTGCAGGACCGGGAAGACGACGTCGACCTCGCCGAGCGCCTTCGGCACCGACCCCGGCTCGTAGTAGACGACTTCGCGGTTGGCGGGGTCGACGGGGAGCACCACTCCGCCGTCCCGCGACTCGGCGAGTTCCTCGACGTCGGGCGTACGGCGGTCGGTGATCGCCATGCGCTCGGGTTCGTCGGCGGTGAGGAACCAGCGGCCCTCGCGCGTGATGCCGATCGGCAGGACCTCGTACTTGGTCCGGTCGATGGCCCGCAGGACCGCGCCGGCCGTGACCACGGAGATCCCGTGCTCGGAGCTGCGACCGCCGAAGACAACCGCCACCCGCGGCTTGCGGATGGGCTGCTGAGGGCTCTGGGGGAGGTTCTCGGTGCTCATATCGGCTTGAGAGTACCCGGTGGTAGAGCCGGGAGTCAGCGTCCACCCGCCGGGTTCGCTCAGCGTCGTTCGGGCTTCGCGCTGCGCGACATCAGCTCCTTGAGGGCGACCACCGGAGACTTGCCCTCGTGGACGATGCCGACGACCGTCTCGGTGATGGGCATGTCGACTCCGTGCCGTCGGGCCAGATCCAGCACCGACTCGCAGGACTTGACGCCCTCGGCGGTCTGCCGGGTGACCGCGATGGTCTCCTGGAGGGTCATGCCCCTGCCGAGGTTGGTGCCGAAGGTGTGGTTGCGCGAGAGCGGCGAGGAGCAGGTCGCGACCAGGTCGCCGAGCCCGGCGAGTCCGGCGAAGGTGAGCGGGTCCGCGCCCATCGCGAGGCCCAGCCGGGTGGTCTCGGCGAGGCCGCGCGTGATCAGCGAGCCCTTGGCGTTGTCGCCGAGGCCCATGCCGTCCGCGATGCCCACGGCGAGGCCGATCACGTTCTTGACCGCGCCGCCCAGCTCGCAGCCGACCACGTCGGTGTTGGTGTAGGGGCGGAAGTACGGCGTGTGGGAGGCGGCCTGGAGCTTCTGGGCGACGGCCTCGTCGGTGCACGCGACCACGGCCGCGGCAGGCCTGCGCGAGGCGATCTCCTTCGCGAGGTTGGGCCCGGTGACGACGGCGATCCGGCCCGGGCCCACCTTTGCGACGTCGTCGATGACCTCGCTCATCCGCATGGTCGTACCGAGTTCGACGCCCTTCATCAGCGACACCAGGACGGTGTCCGGGGCGAGCAGCGACGTCCAGTCGGCGAGGTTGGCGCGCAGGGTCTGCGAGGGGATCGCGAGGACGGTGAAGTCGGCTCCCCGGGCCGCCTCGGCCGCGTCGGAGGTGGCGCGCAGGTTGCGCGGGAGTTCGACGCCGGGGAGGTAGTCGGGGTTGGTACGCGTGGAGTTGACCGCCTCGGCGAGCTCGGCTCGGCGCGCCCAGAGCGTCACCTCGCAGCCCGCGTCGGCGAGGACCGTACCGAAGGCGGTCCCCCATGATCCGGTACCGAAGACGGCCGCCTTCACGGACTTGCTCACTTACCGCTCTCCCCCTCGTGACTGGTCTTCGCGCGGCCGGTCCGCGCGTGGCCGGACTCCGTGCCGTTGATCTCCGCACCGGTTTCGGCGACGGCTTGCGCTCCGGGCCGGGCAGCGGCCCTGAAGCCGGTCTGCGCGGCGGTCGGCGCGGCGGTCTGTGCAGCGGTCTGCGCGGCGGTCTGCGCAGCCGCCTCCGCGGCCGTCTCCGCCTGGGTGCGGCGGCGCTGCTCGATCCGCTCGCGGCGCGGGTCGTAGGGCGCCTCGGGCGCCTTCTCGCCGCGGATCTCCTCCAGCAGGCCGGTGACGGCCGCCATGATGACCTCCGTCGCCTCCTTAAGGATCTCGGGGGTCATCTCATGGCCGTAGAACCGGGTGAGGTCCACGGGCGGGCCCGCGAGCACGTGGTGGGTCTTGCGCGGAAGGAGGCTGGGCTTCCTGGCGTAGGGCGGCAGCAGTTCGTTGGCGCCCCACTGCGCGACGGGGATCACCGGGCACTTGGTCTGGAGGGCGACGCGCGCGGCACCGGTCTTGGCGGTCATGGGCCAGCCGTCGGGGTCGCGGGTGAGGGTGCCCTCGGGATAGAACGCGACGCACTCGCCGCGCTCCACGGCGTCGATCGCGGCCCGGAAGGCGCTCAACGCGTCCGTGCTCTCGCGGTAGACGGGGATCTGTCCGGTGCCACGCATCGCGGCGCCGACGAACCCCTCCTTGAAAAGCCCGCTCTTCGCGAGGAATCGCGGCACCCGGCCGCTGTTGTACTGGAAGTGCCCGTACGCGAAGGGATCGACATGCGAATTGTGGTTCACCGCGGTGATAAACCCACCCTCGGCCGGAATGTGCTCCATTCCGCGCCAGTCCCGCTTGATCAGAACCACCAGCCAGGGTTTGCAGAGGACCGCAGCGAAGCGGTACCAGAAGCCGATTCTGCGGCGGGGCACGCGAACACCTTCCTCTAGGACTTCCCAAGGCCTGCTGCGGGGCCTGGGGCCGCACAAGTGTCACCCCGGGCCGCCGGTCTGTCGAGAACACCGTACGCCCGGCCGCCCGACCGGCGGATGAGCCGGGTGACAATGGCCGCGACAAGAGAGGGACGGTACGCCGGTGCAGTGGACCTTGGTCATACCCCTGAAGCCCTTGGCGCTGGCCAAGAGCAGGCTCGCGGACACCGCCACCGACGGGCTGCGCCCCGGCCTCGCCCTCGCCTTCGCCGAGGACACCGTGGCGGCCGCGCTGGCCTCACCCGCGGTGCGGGATGTGGCAGTAGTCACGGACGACGCCCTGGCCGGGCGGGTTCTGGCGGCCCTGGGCGCCCGGATCGTGCCCGACGAGCCGCGCGGGGGCCTCAACGCCGCCCTCGCCCACGGCGCCGCCGCCGTACGCGCGGTCCGTCCCGACGCCCCGCTCGCGGCCCTCAACGCGGATCTACCGGCGCTGCGCCCGCCGGAATTGGCCCGGGTCCTCGACGCGGCCGGAGAATTCCCCCGCTCTTTCCTCCCGGACGCGGCCGAAATCGGCACCACACTTCTCGCGGTCGCCGCCGGCCGTGAATTGCTTCCCGCATTCGGCGCGGATTCCCGCGCCCGGCACCGCTCCTCCGGAGCCGTGGAACTCCTTCTGGAGGCGGTGGATTCCGTTCGCCAGGACGTGGACACCGGCGAGGATCTGCGAGCGGCACTGTCCCTGGGTGTGGGCCCCCGGACGGCCGTCGCGGCGGCGCAACTGTTGATTCCGGGGCAGTAGGCTGCCGCCATGCAGGCGACCGCGTACACGTACGACCCCGAAACGCGCAGCGGCCAGGTGCTGCTGGACGACGGCACGCCGATGCCCTTCGACGGACCGGCGTTCGAAGCGGGCGGGCTGCGACTGCTGCGGCCCGGACAGCGGGTGCGGATCGAGCTGGAGGGGCCGCCGGAGAGCGCCCGGATCACCCTGGTGACGCTGCAGACGTTCTGAACCAGGCCGGACAGACCGCGGGCCGGACTCCGAGAGGGAGTCCGGCCCGGCGCGTGAGCACCCCTGTGCCGTTACTTCTTGCGGGCGGTGGCCTTCTTGGCGGTGGTCTTGCGCGCTGTCGACTTCGCGGCGGGGGCCGACTTGGCCGTCGCCTTCTTGGCCGGGGCTTTCTTGGCCGTCGTCTTCTTGGCGGTGGCCTTCGTCGCCGTCGTCGTCTTCTTGGCGGCGCCCGGCTGGGCGGTGGTCTTCTTCGCCGTCGCCGTGGTCTTCTTCGCGGTGGTCTTCTTCGCCGCCGCGGTGGTCTTCCTGGCGGTCGTCTTCTTCGCCGCCGCCTTCGTCGCGGTCGCGGCCTTCTTGGTGGCGGCCTTCTTGCCCGCGGCCTTCGCGATGGTGGCCGACGGGCCGGAGAGGCTGCCCTTGGGGGCCTTCTTGACGGCGACCTCCCCGCCGCGCGGGAGCTTCTTCGAGCCGCTCACCAGGTCCTTGAAGCCCTGACCCGCGCGGAAACGCGGCACGGACGTCTTCTTGACCCGAACCCGCTCGCCCGTCTGGGGGTTGCGAGCGTAGCGGGCCGGCCGGTCGACCTTCTCGAACGAACCGAAGCCGGTGACCGAGACCCGGTCTCCGGCGACGGTCGCGCGGACGATGGCGTCCAGGACCGCGTCGACCGCGTCGGCGGCCTGCTGGCGACCGCCCACCTTGTCGGCAATCGCTTCTACGAGCTGCGCCTTGTTCACGTCTTCCCCTTCGGAGACATTAGCCGGAACGAAACTGTTCAAGCTTTTTCGCACGTTAGGCAGATATATACCGCAAATCAAACACGAAACGGGCTAATCACCCTTGTGCCGCAACGAAATCGGCTGCTCCGGAGACGATCAACGCCCCTCTTCGGGCATTCGTCCCTCGTCGAGGTCCGCCATGAACCGCTCCAGACGCCTTGTCGCATCGGCGAGATCGTGCTTGGCCGCGGCCGTAATGACCAGCAGCTTCCGGGTCAGCGCCATCCGTACGCCCTCCGGGACTTGCAGTGCGCGCACTCTTGTGTGCGCTTCCTTGAGTTGGTTCGCGACCGCCGTATAGAGCTCGAGTTGGCCGTCGTGTTCCATGCACAGATTGTGCCATCTGGGGCGAGTTGTCGCCCGCCCAGGGGGCAACTGCCGCCTCGAACGGCCGCCCCGGCACTTCCGGCGGTCGTGTCCACACAGGGCGCATACCCCGGCAACAACCCTCCTAACGTGGGAAGTTGGGAGGAAGAGCGAAGATCCACGGGGCCGAACGGGTGCAGACACAGCCGTACCCCCGATCGGTCCGATCGGGGGTACGGCGGGGGTGTCGCGGTGGCCGAAACTCGACCTGCTCAGGCCCTTCTCGGCCCCCGGGGGTCAGATCTGGAGCGTCCTCGGCTTGTACGACGGGCGCTTGGCCTCGTAGGTGGCGATGTCGCCCTCGTTCCGGAGGGTGATGGAGATGTCGTCGAGCCCGTTCAGCAGCCGCCAGCGGGAGTTCTCGTCCAGTTCGAAGGCAGCGGTGATGCCCTCGGCCCGCACCTCGCGCGCCTCGAGGTCCACCGTGACCTCGGCCTGCGGGTCCCTCTCGGTGAGCTCCCACAGCGCGTCCACGATCTTCTGCTCCAGAACCACCGTGAGCAGGCCGTTCTTCAGCGAGTTGCCCCGGAAGATGTCGGCGAAGCGGGACGAGATCACGGTCTTGAAGCCGTAGTTCTGGAGCGCCCAGACAGCGTGCTCACGCGAGGAGCCGGTGCCGAAGTCGGGGCCGGCGACCAGAACGCTCGCGCCCTGCCGCTCGGGGCGGTTGAGGATGAAGGTCTCGTCCTTGCGCCAGGCCTCGAACAGCCCGTCCTCGAACCCGTCCCGCGTCACCTTCTTGAGCCAGTGAGCAGGGATGATCTGGTCGGTGTCGACGTTGGAGCGGCGCAGCGGGACGGCCCGGCCGGTGTGCGAGGTGAATGCTTCCATGACTGATCAGACTCCAGCGGGCGTACGGGTCTCGGCGTCGGACAGGTCGGCCGGGGAGGCCAGGTGGCCCAGGACGGCCGTGGCGGCCGCGACCTGCGGCGACACCAGGTGCGTACGACCGCCCTTGCCCTGCCGGCCCTCGAAGTTGCGGTTGGAGGTGGACGCCGAGCGCTCACCCGGCGCCAGCTGGTCGGGGTTCATGCCGAGGCACATCGAGCAGCCCGCGTGCCGCCATTCGGCGCCGGCCTCCTTGAAGACGACGTCCAGGCCCTCGGAGACGGCCTGGAGACCGACCCGCACCGAACCGGGGACGACCAGCATCCGTACGCCGTCGGCGACTTTGCGGCCCTCGACGATGGCGGCGGCGGCCCTCAGGTCCTCGATGCGGCCGTTGGTGCACGAACCTACGAAGACGGTGTCCACGTTGATCGAGCGCAGCTCCTGCCCGGCCTCCAACCCCATGTACTCCAGGGCCTTTTCGGCGGCGAGGCGCTCCGAAGCGTCTTCGTACGATGCGGGGTCGGGGACGACGGCCGAAAGCGGCGCGCCCTGACCGGGGTTGGTGCCCCAGGTGACGAACGGCGACAGCGCGGCGCCGTCGATGACGACCTCGGCGTCGAACTCGGCGTCCTCGTCCGTCTTCAGCGTCTTCCAGTACTCGACCGCCGCGTCCCAGTCCTCGCCCTCGGGGGCGTGGTCACGGCCCTTGATGTACTCGAAGGTGGTCTCGTCGGGGGCGATCATGCCCGCGCGGGCGCCGGCCTCGATCGACATGTTGCAGATGGTCATCCGGGCCTCCATCGAGAGCTTCTCGATGGCGGAGCCGCGGTACTCCAGGATGTAGCCCTGGCCGCCGCCGGTACCGATCTTGGCGATGATCGCCAGGATCAGGTCCTTGGCGGTGACGCCGTCGGGCAGTTCGCCCTCGACCGTGATCGCCATGGTCTTGGGGCGGGCCAGGGGCAGCGTCTGGGTGGCCAGCACGTGCTCGACCTGCGAAGTGCCGATGCCGAACGCCAGCGCACCGAACGCGCCGTGCGTGGAGGTGTGGGAGTCACCGCAGACGACGGTGGTGCCGGGCTGGGTCAGCCCCAGCTGCGGGCCGACGACGTGCACGACGCCCTGCTCGACGTCGCCGAGCGGGTGCAGCCGTACGCCGAACTCGGCACAGTTCTTGCGCAGCGTCTCCAGTTGGGCGCGCGAGACCGGGTCCGCGATCGGCTTGTCGATGTCGATGGTCGGGGTGTTGTGGTCCTCGGTCGCGATGGTGAGGTCGAGACGGCGCACCGGGCGGCCGTTCTGCCGCAGTCCGTCGAAGGCCTGCGGGCTGGTCACCTCGTGCAGGAGGTGCAGATCGATGAAGAGGAGGTCGGGCTCGCCCTCGGCGCGCCGGACGACATGGTCGTCCCAGACCTTCTCCGCGAGTGTCCTACCCATCGCTTTCCCTCCGGCCGGCAATGACGCACCGGCCCAACTAGAGATCTTGTGGAGGCGACGCCCACGGCCCCTGGTCCCGGGCACCCGCCGCCAGGCCCGTTGGTCTCCGGGCCACCATGCGTCCAAGGGTTGCGCGTCTCACGGAAAAATGAACTTGCGTTTCACAGAGTGAGACGGGAGTATCGTTGCATGGACAACAGTAGCGGCGTCGGCGTCCTGGACAAGGCAGCCCTTGTCCTGAGCGCCCTGGAGTCCGGTCCGGCCACCCTCGCAGGCTTGGTCGCTGCCACCGGACTCGCACGACCCACGGCCCACCGGCTGGCCGTGGCTTTGGAACACCACCGTATGGTGGCGCGCGACATGCAGGGCCGTTTCATCCTCGGCCCCCGGCTGGCCGAGCTGGCCGCGGCGGCCGGCGAGGACCGCCTGCTGGCCACCGCCGGTCCGGTGCTGACGCATGTGCGTGACATCACGGGCGAGAGCGCGCAGCTCTACCGCCGCCAGGGCGACATGCGTATCTGCGTGGCCGCGGCGGAACGCCTGTCCGGCCTTCGGGACACGGTCCCGGTCGGTTCCACACTCACGATGAAGGCCGGCTCCTCGGCCCAGATCCTGATGGCCTGGGAGGAGCCCGAGCGCCTGCACCGCGGCCTCCAGGGCGCCCGCTTCACGGCGACGGCGCTTTCGGGCGTACGGCGCCGCGGCTGGGCCCAGTCCATCGGTGAGCGCGAGCCGGGCGTCGCGTCCGTGTCGGCTCCCGTTCGCGGTCCCTCCAACCGCGTGGTGGCCGCCGTCTCCGTCTCGGGCCCCATCGAGCGCCTGACCCGCCACCCGGGCCGCATGCACGCCCAGGCGGTCATCGACGCGGCGGCCCGCCTCTCGGAAGCACTGCGCCGTACCGGCTGACCCTGTCTTGAGGAAGGGGCGGCCTCAACGCCGCGGCAGCCTCTTCCCCCCGGACAGGGTCTTCAAGGTCACCCACCCGAGGGGCGCGGGCTGTGCCGATGTGCGACTCCGCCGCGCGGGCGCGACCAGTCGCACCGGACCCGCGCCCGGCGGACGAGACCCCCTACGGCGTGGACCGGTGGGCGAACCGATCCTTCGCGTACCGTCCCCGCTCCTCCAACGGGACCTGGCCATGCGCGGCCGCGAGGCCGAACGCCGGCATGTCCCCGTAGATCGCCTCGTACGACCCCTCCGGCACGACGTACGCCTCGTGCCAGATCCCCACGTGCCCGCGCACCTTCCCGCCCTTCTCCAGGCGGTTGATCTTCGCCCACGCCGCACGGTGGAACGCGTCCGGCGCACTCGCGTAGGCGTACAGCTTGTCCTTGGACTCCCAGTACTGGACGACGTAGTACGTTCGCGGCGAGGCCGTCAGCAGCACCCGGGAGAGCAGGCCGCGGCCCGGGTCCTTCTTCAGCTCCGCCAGCATGCGGAGCATGGCCAGCATGACCGGCACCCACTGGTGCACGGCCCAGAAGTGGTTGACGCGCATCCCGATCAGCAGGACGACCACGTCCCCCCGGGCATCCGCGGTGGTTCGGTTCACGGCGACAGACATGCTTGGATAGTGCCGCTAACCAAGGGAAGGCGCAAGGCATGCGGCTGTCTGGACTGAGCGAACGCAGCGGTGTGTCGACCGCGACGATCAAGTACTACCTGCGCGAGGGGCTTCTGCCGCCCGGCCGCCAGGTCAACGCCACGACCGCCGAGTACGACGAGGAGCATCTGCGCCGGCTGCGTCTGGTGCGCGCGATGATCCAGGTGGGCCGGCTGCCGGTGGCCACGGTGCGCGAGATCCTCGGCCATGTCGACGACGACTCCCTGGGCCGCACGATCCGGCTCGGCGCGGCCCTGTGGGCGCTGCCGCAGGTCCCCGAGCCGGACGCGGAGGACCGGTACGTGCGCGCCGCCCGTCAGGAGGCCGACGAACTGCTGCGGACCCTGGGCTGGTCGAACGCCGCGCTGCTGACGAGCATCTCCCCCGCCTACCGTTCGCTGGTGGTGGCGGTGGCCGCGCTGCGGCGGCTCGGCCACGAATGGGACGCCGAACTCCTCGTGTCCTATGCCCGGTTGATGCACCGGGCGGCCGTGCTGGACCTGGACTTCGTGGACAGCCGGGAGTCGGAGGCGGAGCGCATCGAGACGGCGGTACTGGGCGCCATCCTGGTCGACCCGATGCTGCAGGCGCTGCACAGGCTGGCCCAGGAGGAGGAGTCGGCGCGGCGGTACGGCTTCGAATGAGGCGGATACGCGGGCGGGACACGCAGACCGGACTGGAGAAGGCCGGGCAGGGAAGGCCGGGCAGAGGCAGGCTCGACAGCCGCGGGCCGGATACGCGGAAAGCCCCCCGCCGAAGCGGGGGGCTTTCCGATCACGTACCCCCGACCGGATTCGAACCGGCGCTACCGCCTTGAGAGGGCGGCGTGCTAGGCCGCTACACAACGGGGGCCTGGATATTGCGTTTCCGCAGGTTGGAGCTGGTCTACCTGGACTCGAACCAAGAATGACGGTACCAGAAACCGTAGTGTTGCCAATTACACCATAGACCAAGGTAATTCAATAAAAAGCGTACCCCCGACCGGATTCGAACCGGCGCTACCGCCTTGAGAGGGCGGCGTGCTAGGCCGCTACACAACGGGGGCCCTAGCGATCCTGCATCGAAGTGAGGGGGAGCTACCCGAACTCTCCTCGCGGGAAGGATCAGTACCCCCGACCGGATTCGAACCGGCGCTACTGCCTTGAGAGGGCAGCGTGCTAGGCCGCTACACAACGGGGGCTTCGTGGAGTTGATCTCCACTTGCGCAGATAAGCTCTGCGAGCTGGCCTACCTGGACTCGAACCAAGACTAACTGAACCAGAATCAGTCGTGCTGCCAATTACACCATAGGCCACTGGAACACAAGCCCCGTGGGGGTTCTTGTTCTAGCGTTGCTCCTCCGGCTTCCGGCCTTTCGGCCCGCACTCCGGCGGCGCAGGAAGAACATTACCTGAAGGTGGACCGGGCTCCAAAACGGGTATCGGGGCCGAGGATCTCGGGCAGTTCGGCGAGCGAGACGATCCGGTGGCGTCCGGACGGGAGCTCGACGGTGGCCGTGCCGTAGCGGTCGATCCACACGGAGAGCAGCCCGGCGTCGGCGGCGCCCCGTCCGTCGATCTCCGGATGGTCGCCGACATAGGCCACCTGGTGCGGGGCCAGCGACAGGGCCTCGCAGGCCGCGAGGAAGGCGCCGGCCTCCGGCTTGGAGACGCCGAGTTCCGCCGCGCACAGGATGACTTCGAAGCGGTCGTGGACGCCGAGGACGCGCAGCTTGTGGTCCTGGACGTGGATGCTGGAGTTGGAGAGCACCGCGTGACGGTGGCTGACGGCGAGGGCGTCCAGCACGGGCAGGACGTCCGGGAAGAGCGACCAGGCGGCCTCGTAGTGCGAGCGGTAGCGCGTGAGCCAGCCGTCGGCCTCCGCGTCGGTCATCTCGCGGCCCAGGAACGCCCTTACCCGGTCCCGGCGCTGGTCCTCGAAGGTGATCCCGCCCGCCGAGAACCGGGCCCACTGCTGCTCGGTGACCTCCCGCCACCGCGCGAGCCCCTCCTCCGCGGTACCGAACCGGTCGAGCAGCCCCTCGGCCGTCAGATACGACCGCATGCCCTCGCGGTCGGCGGTCGTGTAGTCGAAGAGGGTGTCGTCCACGTCCCAGACCACGGCGAGGATGCTCATGGCTTTCACGGTATCGCGGGCTGGCACACTGGTGGCCATGAGCGAGTACCGAGTCCAGTTCACGGTCGAGGCCCGTGCGGCGTACGACGGACTGCCCGGCGAGCGTCGAACCCAGTTGGACATGGCCGTGCGGATACTGGCACGGGACCCCTTCCGCAAGGGTGCGACCGCGCAACTCGGTCCCGACGAGCACCTGCGCAAGGCCTACGTGGCCCCGGGCGTGATGCTGGAGTACATGGTCGCAGGAGCCGTCATGGTCGTCGTGGTGCTGGAGATCTTCGACGAGTTCGCGTACCTGATCGACGAGGCCGACGCGGTCTGAGCCGAACGCCTGAGGGGCGGCACCCGAAGCTACCGGGTGCCGCCCCTCACGCATGCTTGAGCGTTACGCCGCGAGCTTCGCCAGTGCCGCGTCGATGCGGGCCAGCGTCTTCTCCCTGCCCAGGATCTCCAGGGACTCGAAGAGCGGCAGGCCGACCGTGCGGCCGGTGACCGCGACGCGGACCGGGGCCTGGGCCTTGCCGAGCTTGAGGCCGTGTGCCTCGCCGGCGGCCAGGACGGCCTCCTTCAGCGACTCGGCCGAGGTCCAGTCGGCCGACCCCAGCTTCTCGCGGGCCGTCGTGAGAAGCGCGTCGCTGCCCTCCTTCATCGCCTTCGTCCAGCTCGCCTCGTCGGAGACCGGCTCCGGGAGGAAGAGGAAGTCGACGTTGTCGGTGATCTCCGACAGCACCTTCAGACGGGTCTGGGCGTGCGGGGCGATCGCCTCCCACTTGTCCTCGTCGAAGTCCTGCGGGGACCAGGGGGCGTACGGGGCCTTCAGCCAGGGCGCGCAGCGCTCCGTGAAGTCCTTCACGTCGAGCAGGCGGATGTGGTCGGCGTTGATCGCCTCGCACTTCTTCAGGTCGAAGCGCGCCGGGTTGGGGTTGACGTCCGCGATGTCGAAGGCCGCGGTCATCTCGTCCATCGTGAAGATGTCCTGGTCGGCCGAGAGCGACCAGCCGAGCAGCGAGAGGTAGTTGAGCAGGCCCTCGGGGAGGAATCCGCGCTCGCGGTAGAGGTTGAGCGAGGACTCCGGGTCCCGCTTCGACAGCTTCTTGTTGCCCTCGCCCATCACGTACGGCAGATGGCCGAAGTGCGGGGTCCCCTGGGCGATGCCCAGTTCGGTCAGCGCCTTGTAGAGGGCGATCTGGCGGGGGGTCGAGGAGAGCAGGTCCTCGCCCCGCAGGACGTGCGTGATCTCCATCAGCGCGTCGTCCACCGGGTTGACCAGCGTGTAGAGCGGGGCGCCGTTCGCGCGGACGATGCCGAAGTCCGGCACGTTCTCCGGGGTGAACGTCAGCTCGCCGCGGACCAGGTCCGTGAAGGTGATCGTCTCGTCGGGCATCCGGAAGCGGACGATGGGGGTGCGGCCCTGGGCCTTGTACTCCGCCACCTGCGCCTCGGTGAGGTCGCGGCAGTGGCCGTCGTAGCCGGAGGGCCGGCCGGCGGCGCGGGCGGCGTCGCGGCGGGTGTCCAGCTCCTCCTGGGAGCAGTAGCAGTGGTAGGCGTGGCCGGCGTCGAGGAGCTTGCGGGCGACATCGGCGTAGAGGTCCATGCGCTGCGACTGGCGGTACGGCGCGTGCGGGCCGCCGATCTCGGGGCCCTCGTCCCAGTCGAAGCCCAGCCAGCGCAGCGAGTCCAGGAGCTGGTCGTAGGACTCCTCGGAGTCGCGGGCCGCGTCGGTGTCCTCGATGCGGAAGACCAGGGTGCCCTGGTGGTGCTTGGCGAACGCCCAGTTGAACAGGGCGGTGCGGACCAGGCCCACGTGGGGGTTACCGGTGGGCGAGGGACAGAAACGGACGCGTACGGGGGAGCCGGGTGCGCTAGCCACGCTTGACAACCTTGTTGGTGAGAGTGCCGATGCCTTCGATGGTGACGGCGACCTCGTCGCCGACAGCCAGGGGGCCTACCCCTGCCGGGGTGCCCGTGAGGATCACGTCGCCGGGGAGCAGCGTCATGGCCTCGGTGATGTTGACGATCAGATCCTCGATCGAGTGGATCATCTCGCTGGTGCGGCCGAGCTGCCGCTGCTGTCCGTTGACCGTCAGCTGGACGGTGAGGTCGCTCGCCGTCTTGAGGTCCAGGCCGGTCTCCACCCAGGGGCCCAGCGGGCAGGAGGTGTCGAAGCCCTTGGCCCGGGCCCACTGCTTCTCGCGCTTCTGGACGTCGCGGGCGGTGACGTCGTTGGCGCAGGTGTAGCCGAAGATCACGTCCTTGACGCGCTCGCGCGGGACCTCGCGGCACAGTCGGCCGATGACCACGGCGAGCTCCGCCTCGTGGTGCACCTCCTCGGAGAAGGCCGGGTACTGGATGGCGTCGCCGGGCCCGATCACCGAGGTGGACGGCTTGAAGAAGGCGAACGGGGCGTCCGGCACCTCGTTGCCCAGCTCGCGCGCGTGCTCGGCGTAGTTGCGGCCGAAGGCCACGACCTTGTTGGGCAGGACGGGCGGGAGCAGCCGGACCTTGCTGACCGGCACCTTGGTGCCGGAGAGTTCGAAGTCCGTGAACGGGATGCCCTTGATGATGTCGAGGACGAGCTCGTCCGGCTTGTCGCCCTCGACCGCGCCGAAGGCGACGTTCCCGTCGATGGAGAACCTGGCGATGCGCACGGGTTGGTTGGCCCCTTGACTGAACTGGCTGGAGTGTGGGGCCCCAGGCTAACGCGGAAGGGCGCCCCCGGCCGGGGACGCCCTTGACATCCGTGGCGGCCGCTTTGAGCGTTTGGCGGCCGGTGCGCGTATCTCCGCTTGAAGATCTACTCCGCGACGGAGGCGGCGACCGGGACCTCCATGAGGATGGTGCGCTTGGGGTTGGCGGTCTGGGCGGGGAGTTCGACGGAGTGCTCCTGCTGCTCCGGGAGCTGGAGTTCGTCGGCGTCCTTGAGGTGCGCCAGGGTCGTGCGCCGCGGGTTGGCGATCTTGTGGAACATCGTCGTCGTCTTCACTGTTGTACGTGACCCTGTCGTGTCCGGGCGTCCGGGAAGCCCTCAAGGGCCTCCGCGTGGACGCGGGTTGTCGGATATGCCATCCCTGTAAAGCGTCAGGCTAAACACGCGATTCCCGGGGAACGCGTGAAGGTCGCATGATCAGCGTGTGAGTTTGCTCACGGATGCATGGGCATAACGGTCATTTCCGACACTCAAAACACCCACATAAAACAGACATCAGGTACCTGAAGCCCTCATTCCGCTCCTGATCATGGCGACTGGGACACCCTCCGGCCACCACCACTTCACACCCTTATGTCCGCCTTATATGAGATGACTTTCTACATCCCGTAACTTGGCCCTCACGTGGTGTCACGGATGTCACAGCCTGGCCAACGGGCCTTGTTCGAGATTCTGCACTGTGCTGGAATTCCTCGGACCGCCGCGGGATCGAGCCGGCGCACAGAGGGCGTTCAGAGCGCCTGGTGGCGGCGAGATCAGGGGGAGCCAGCGCCGGTACTCACGACCAACAGGGGGGCGTATTCAGGGCGCCCCTCAACACGCCGACACCGTCCTTCCGTTCACGCGGGGGGACGCCTGGTCCAGAGGTTGCGACGCTAGTGCAGGGACGTTTCAAGAGGGATGGCAGCGCTTCGGCCGAGCCGGAGCCGCACGGCGGGACTGGCCCGATGGCAGTCGGCTCCTCGCCCCAGCACGCCCAGAACCCGGGTCAGGCTCCGGCCGGCGACGGCGGTGAGCGCTCCGGGCGCTCCGGCGCGTCCGCGTCGACGAGCTCTCCTCCCCCGACTCCGAAGAAGCCGCCGGCCGGCTCCCCCGGGCCAGGCCCGCGCGTGGCGCTGCGCAACTGGCGCATCTCCACGCGTCTGGTGGCGCTGCTGACGCTGCCCGTGGTCGCGGCCACCACGCTGGGCGCGCTGCGCATCAACGACTCCATGGACGACATCCAGCAGCTCGACAACATGAAGCTGCTGACGGACATGACCAAGCAGGCCACGGACCTGGCCGTCGCGCTGCAGGACGAACGTGACAACTCGGCCGGCCCACTGGCGCACAACGGCAAGGCGAGCGACCCCGGGATCAAGGGCTTCCGCGAGAAGACGGACCGCGCGCTGAGCGCGTTCCAGGACGCGTCCGAGGAGATCGACGGCGCCACCGCGGACGGCAACCTCCAGGGCGTCCGGGACAGCCTCGTCGGCCTGCTGAGCGACCTGACCAACATCGCCAAGGTCCGTTCGACGGCCTACGCGGAGAAGAACAACTCCACCCAGACGGTGGAGGCCTACCACCGCCTCATCACCAGCCTGCTCGACCTCTCGCAGGACATGGCGCAGGCCACCAGCAACCCGGAGATGATCCAGCGCACGCGTGCGCTGGCCGCCTTCTCCTCCGCCAAGGAGTACGCGTCCGTCCAGCGCGCCGTGCTCGCGGCGGCGCTGCCGGTGGGCAACACCGTCTACGGCGACCTCTCCGAGAACGACCGGCAGTACGCCGAGGCCGCGCTCGAGAACCAGGACTCCGAGCTCGCGAGTTTCCGCAGCATCTACGGGGACAGCGGCGCCGAGGAACTGCTGTCGCCCATCGAGCAGGGCAACCCGGTCATCGAGGACGCCGACACCTTCGCCACCCGGGCGCTCAGCTCCGCCAACGGTCTGAAGTCGCTGGACAAGCAGTCGTACCAGGACTGGCTCGACGCGAGTAAGACCAAGATCAAGCAGATGAACAACATCGAGCTCACGCTGCTCGAGGACATGGAGCAGAAGGCGCGTGAGCTGCGCGCCGCGTCGGAGCGCGAGGCGATCATCTCCGGTGCGCTCATCCTGCTCGTGCTCGGTGTCTCGCTGGTCGGCGCGTTCGTCGTCGCCCGGTCCATGATCCGCTCGCTGCGCCGGCTGGAGGAGACCGCCACCAGGGTCGCCACCGACCGTCTGCCCGAGCTGGTCAAGCAGCTGTCCGAGTCCGACCCGCAGGACGTCGACACGTCCGTGGAGTCGGTCGGTGTGCACTCCCGGGACGAGATCGGCAAGGTGGCCGCGGCCTTCGACGACGTGCACCGCGAGGCGGTCCGCCTCGCCGCCGAGCAGGCCCTGCTGCGGGGCAACGTCAACGCGATGTTCACCAACCTCTCGCGCCGCTCCCAGGGCCTCATCCAGCGTCAGCTCTCGCTCATCTCCGAACTGGAGTCCCGCGAGGCCGACCCGGACCAGCTGTCCTCGCTCTTCAAGCTCGACCACCTCGCGACCCGCATGCGCCGTAACGGTGAGAACCTCCTCGTTCTCGCCGGTGAGGAGCCCGGCCGCCGCTGGACCCGCCCGGTCCCGCTGGTCGACGTGCTGCGCGCCGCCGCCTCCGAGGTGGAGCAGTACGAGCGCATCGAACTGGCCTCCGTGCCGACCACCGAAGTGGCCGGCCGGGTCGTCAACGACCTCGTGCACCTCCTCGCCGAGCTGCTCGAGAACGCCACGTCGTTCTCCTCCCCGCAGACCAAGGTCAAGGTCACCGGTCACGCGCTGCCCGACGGCCGCGTGCTGATCGAGATCCACGACACCGGTATCGGCCTCTCCCCCGAGGACCTCGCCGCGATCAACGAGCGGCTCGCCTCGCCGCCCACCGTGGACGTGTCGGTCTCCCGCCGCATGGGTCTGTTCGTGGTCGGCCGTCTGTCGCAGCGGCACGGCATCCGCATCCAGCTGCGCCCCTCCGACTCCGGTGGCACGACCGCGCTGGTCATGCTGCCCGTGGATGTCGCCCAGGGCGGCAAGAAGCCCCAGCCCAAGCCCGGTCAGGCCGGCGTCGCGGGCGGTCCCGCCGCCGCGCAGGCCGCCGCGGGCGTCGCCGCCGCGCGTCGCCAGAACGGCTCGCAGAACGGCTCGCAGGGCGGTGCCCTGGGCACCGGTCCCGGTGCCGGCGGCCGGCTCGCCGCGGGTCAGGGTCCCCGGGCCGCGCTGCCCGGCCGCGACGGCGGTGGCCGTCCCGGCGGTCAGCCGCCGCGCGGACCGCAGCAGCCTCCGGCCTCGCCCCAGCAGGGCCGACCGGCTCCAGCCGGCGCGGGCGCCGGCTTCGGCGGCAGCCAGGCTCCCGGCGCGCCCCAGGGTCTCCAGGCGGCCGGTACGGGCTCGCAGGGCACGGACATGTTCGGCGGACGTCCGCCGCAGCGGGGCAACAAGGCCGAGCAGAACGGCCGTGGCCGTCAGCCGCAGCTGCCGCCGCGCGGTGGTCCGCGCGCCGAGCTGCCCGGCGGCAACCCGCAGCCGCGCGTCACCAGCTGGGGCGACGAGAACGCCCAGCCGCCGGTGGGGCGCAGCCCGTTGGACGCCCCGCGCGGTCACGAGGAGCCGGACGTCGCCCAGACGTCGCGCATGCCGCGCATCGACGACCGGCAGGGTCCCGGCGCCACCTCCGAGATACCGGTGGTCCCGCGGATCGACGACCGCCAGGGCCCGGCGGGCCCCGCCGACTTCGGCCGTCCCCTCGCGAACGGCGTCCAGAACACCAGCCAGTTCCCGGCCGTGGGCAACCCCCAGGCGGACCTCGGCGGACGTCAGGACACCGGCCAGTTCCAGCGTCCGGGCACGAACGGCCGACAGGACACCGGCCAGTTCCAGCGTCCCGGTACCAGTGGTCAGCAGGACGACAACGGCTTCACCCGGTCCGACGTCTTCGGCGCCCCGGGCGGGCAGAACACCCCGGCGGCCCCGAACCAGTTCGCTCCGCAGGCGTACGACAACGGCTCCACCGGCCAGTTCCCCGCACCCGGCTACGACACCTCCTCGACCGGCCAGCACTCGCTGCCCGGCCGCCAGGACCCCTCGTCCACCGGCCAGTTCCCCGCTCCGCAGACGGGTGGCTACGGCACCTCCGCGCAGCCTCCGGTCCCGCCGCGTCCCGTCGGGCGTCCGGAGCCGGAGAGCAGGGGCACCGGGCAGCGGCCCGACGAGGGACGGGGACCGGGTGACGGATGGGCTCTGCCGCCGGCCTCGGGTCCCGGTGACGGGCGCACCCCGCTGTACGACACGCTGGAGACCAACTGGTTCCACGGTCAGCAGGCGGGCGAGTCGGCCCCGGCTCCGCAGCAGCACCAGCAGCAGCCGCAGGCAGCGGCTGCACCCCAGCGTCCCGCCGCCGCCAACTCCTCCTGGCGCACCTCGCCGAACGACGAACTCGTCCGGCAGGCCGAGCGGGTCAGGCAGCCGGCCGCGGGCGGCGTCACCACGTCCGGCCTGCCGCGCCGGGTGCCCAGGGCGAACCTCGTCCCGGGCACGGCTCAGCAGCAACAGCACCAACCCGGTCCGCAGGTCTCGCGTGCGCCTGACGACGTACGCGGCCGACTGACCAATCTCCGTCGGGGCATCGCGCAGGGTCGTCAGGCCGGCAACGGTCAGACCGGCAGTTTCCCGAGCCCCACTCACCAGCAGGAGCGTTAGTTGAGTCAGATGAGCCAGGCGGCACAGAACCTGAACTGGTTGATCACCAACTTCGTGGACAACACCCCCGGGGTGTCCCACACCGTTGTCGTGTCCGCCGACGGGCTCCTGCTCGCGATGTCCGAGGGATTCCCACGCGACCGCGCCGACCAGTTGGCGGCCGTCGCGTCGGGGCTGACCTCGCTGACGGCCGGCGCCTCCCGGATCTTCGAGGGCGGCAGCGTGGCACAGACCGTCGTCGAGATGGAACGAGGATTCCTCTTCCTCATGTCCGTCTCGGACGGCTCGTCGCTCGCCGTTCTCGCGCACCCCGAGTGCGACATCGGTCTCGTCGGCTACGAGATGACGCTGCTCGTCGACCGCGCGGGCGCGGTCCTCACGCCCGACCTGCGCGCCGAGCTCCAGGGCAGTCTGCTCCACTGATCCGCCCCAGCACTACCCACCTCACGAAATCACCGTCCGGCCGACACAATCCCCCCACCGGCCTCGACGGACGGCACGACTGACCGCGAATGCTGTCCCGCCCGGAGGATCCATGACCCCGCCCACCGCCCATCATGATCCGTACGCGGAGCCGTACGGGGATGAGGGCGACCAGCCGCTGGTGCGTCCGTACGCGATGACCGGTGGCCGGACCCGGCCGCGCTATCAGCTCGCCATCGAGGCACTGATCAGCACCACGGCCGACCCGGCAGCGCTCATGGGGCTGCTCCCGGAGCACCAGCGCATCTGCAACCTGTGCCGTGAGGTCAAGTCGGTCGCGGAGGTCTCGGCGCTCCTGGCCATGCCGCTGGGGGTCGCGCGGATCCTGGTCGCGGACCTCGCCGAGGCCGGACTGGTGGCCATCCACCAGCCGGGCGGCGACGAGAACAACGGCGGCGCTCCAGACGTGACGCTGCTCGAAAGGGTGCTCAGTGGACTTCGCAAGCTCTGACGGAGGGCGGGCCACCACCTCCGCGAAGATCGTGGTGGCGGGGGGCTTCGGCGTGGGCAAGACCACGTTCGTGGGCGCCGTCTCCGAGATCAACCCGCTGCGCACGGAGGCCGTGATGACGTCCGCGAGCGCGGGCATCGACGACCTCACCCACACCGGGGACAAGACCACCACCACGGTGGCCATGGACTTCGGCCGTATCACGCTCGACCAGGACCTGATCCTCTACCTGTTCGGTACGCCGGGTCAGGACCGCTTCTGGTTCATGTGGGACGACCTGGTGCGGGGCGCCATCGGCGCCATCGTGCTCGTCGACACCCGCCGTCTCGCGGACTGCTTCCCGGCGGTCGACTACTTCGAGAACAGCGGTCTGCCGTTCGTGATCGCCCTCAACGGCTTCGACGGCTCGCAGCCGTACCACCCCGACGAGGTGCGCGAGGCCCTGCAGATCGGACCCGACACCCCGATCATCACGACGGACGCCCGGCATCGCTCGGATGCCAAGAGCGCGCTGATCACGCTGGTCGAGCACGCGCTCATGGCGCGTCTGCGGTAAATTTCAAGCATCTGGTGCCGTACGACAGTCGTCGTAGACGCCCTGGAGCCGACTGTGGCCTTTGACACGGTCGGCTCCGGCGTTCATAACGTTTCGGCAGAGGAATCCGGCGGTACCGCAACACGTCGCGGTCGCTTGGTCTCGCTGTGCGCACGGGGGCCCCGCCTTTTGGCGGGGCTCGTTCTTTTTGCCCGTTTTACGTGGGGCTTACATCACGTCGAACCAGCTCTTTCCCATGTTTGGAAGAGCGCTGGTCGTCATGCTGGAATGCCTGAACTGCCCAATAGTCAATGACGTACTGATGGTCGATGGCTGACCGGGCTCTGAGACACTGCGGCACGACGAAGGTGCCGACCGCCGAGAGGTTGTTGGTCGAGTGAGGCGAAGCAAGCAAAGTCCCGAGCCGGCGGCCCGGGGCAACTTCACCCCGCCGCCGCGCGGAGCGGCGCCCGCCACTGTGGCCGGATCGGAGCCGACGGCCGCGCCCGCGAAGAGCGGTGGCCGTCTCTCCCCGCGCAACTGGCGGGTGCCGACCCGGCTGAACGCGATCCTGCTCATACCCGTGATAGTCGGCCTGGTCATGGGCGGCTTCCAGGTGAAGAACTCGATCGACACCTGGCAGGAGGCGCGCGACGCCGAGAAGGTCGCCAAGATCGTGGCCGCCTCCGGCGAGTACGCCGAGGCCCTCCTCAACGAGCGGGACGTCACCGCCCAGCCGCTGCTCCAGAACAAGAAGGACGACGAGGTCGTCAAGAAGGCCCGCGCCGTCACCGACGCCAAGGCCACCGCCTTCCACGACGAAGTCGTCGGGATGCCGGACAAGGAAGGCCTCAAGCGCCGTCTGAAGCTGGTGGAGGAGGCCGAGCCGGCCCTGGCGAAGATCCGTGCGGCCGCGTACACCAAGGCCCTGGACCCGGTGAAGACCGAAGAGGGCTATGTCGCGGTCGAGCACCTGCTGATGGAGTTCTCCAACGAGCTCGGTCTCGGCACCGGCAACATCACGGCCTACGGCCGCACCGTCTACGCGGTCGCCCTGGCCAAGGGCGCCGAGTCCCTCCAGCGCGCGATCGGCGTGCACCTGCTGGTCCGGCCCAGCCCCGACGAGACGGTCTACCGGCAGCAGCTCACCGCCTTCACCTCGTACGCCTACCTCGAGGGCGTCGCCCAGCAGGAGTACGTCTCCGGCGGCACCGTCGACGACGCCGCGCGCCTCGTCCAGGTCATGAAGCAGAAGACCGAGGAGGGCACGAAGCAGGTCGCCGACGCCAAGGCCAAGGCGGAAGCCGCGGGACAGGAATTCACCGCGCCGCCCACGATGGACAAGATGCTCCAGGCCATCGGCAGCGGGCAGACCCCGTCCCAGCTCGCGAAGGAGGGCATCACCGCGGACGCGTGGATGTCGGCCGCGACGCTGAAGTTCGAGGGCTACAGCCAGGTCGAGAGCGAACTCATCGACCGCGCGGTCACCGACGCCGGGCAGATCGCCTCCGACGCCCAGCGTGACGCCATCATCAACGGCGCCATCGTCATCATCGCCCTGCTCGCCGCGTTCATCGTCGCCAGTCTCATGGCCCGCCAGATGAGCCAGGCCATGCGCCAGCTGCGCAACGCCGCCTTCGGCATCGCCGAGCAGCGGCTGCCGATGCTGGTCGACCAGCTCTCGCGCACCGACCCCGGCCGGGTCGACACCCGCGTCCAGCCGATCCCCATCAACACCAGGGACGAGATCGGCGAGGTCGCCCGGGCCTTCGACCAGGTCCACCGCGAGGCCGTCCGGCTGGCCGCCGAGCAGGCTCTGCTGCGGGGCAACATCAACGCGATCTTCACCAACCTCTCGCGCCGCAACCAGTCCCTGATCGAGGGCCAGCTGACCCTGATCACCGAGCTGGAGAACAACGAGGCCGACCCGGACCAGCTGGAGAACCTCTTCCGTCTGGACCACCTGGCCACCCGTATGCGCCGCAACGGCGAGAACCTCCTGGTCCTCGCCGGCGAGGAGCCCGGCCGCCGCTGGGACCAGCCGGTCCCGCTGGTCGACGTCCTGCGCGCCGCCTCCTCCGAGGTGGAGCAGTACGAGCGCATCGAGCTGTCGGGCGTCCCGGAGGCCGAGATCCACGGCCGTGCCGTGACCGACCTCGTGCACCTGCTCGCCGAGCTGCTGGAGAACGCCACGACGTTCTCCTCCCCGCAGACCAAGGTGCGGGTCACGGCCACCCGTCTCCCCGACGGCCGGGTCATGATCGAGATCCACGACAAGGGCATCGGCCTCACCGCCGAGGACTTCGCGGACATCAACCACAAGCTGGCCAACCCGCCGACGGTGGACGCCGCGATCTCGCAGCGCATGGGCCTGTTCGTGGTCGGCCGGCTGTCCGACCGGCACGGTATCCGCGTCCAGCTGCGTCCTTCGGGCGAGCAGGCCGGCACCACCTCGCTGGTCATGCTGCCGGACGCCATCACCCACGGCGGTGGCGGCGACTACCAGCAGCCGCGCGACGAGTTCACGGTCTCGCAGATCATCCCGGAGCAGAACTACGGCGGTGGCGGCGAGGACTTCAACAACGGCCTGCCGATGCGCACCGCCGCGGAACTCGGCTTCGACGACAGCCAGTACGAGGTTCCCGACGACATCCGTGAGCTGGACCCGGTGGGCCGCTCGCTGATGCGCGAGGAACGCCGTGCGGCCCTGGAGTCCCAGTCGGGTCAGCCCGATCAGCCGGGCGGGCAGCAGTCCGCCGAGGCGCCCGCGTTCGGTGAGGGTTTCGACAACCGTCGCCAGCAGGCGTACGACGCCGGGCAGAACGGCTACGACCCCGCCCAGCAGGGCACCGGGGGCGGCTACGACAACGGTGCGACCGGGTACGCCGAGCAGCCGGGGGCGTTCGACCAGCAGTCGTCGTACGGGGAGCAGCAGCGCCCGGCGTACGACGATCAGTACTTCGGGTCGGGCAACGGCCACCCGCAGGGCGAGTCGTTCACCGCGAACGGCGGTCTGCCGCAGAACGACGGCTTCGCGCCGAACGGTGGCTACCCGGACCCCGCGTATGCGGAACCCGTCCAGGAGGACCCGGCGGCGGCCCCCGCCACCGCGTCCGAGGGCTACCAGCCGTACCAGGAACAGCAGTCCTACCAGGACGACTGGCCTCAGCAGAACGGTCACACGAACGGTTTCCAGAACGGCTACCCGGACCAGTACGCTCCGGAAGCGGAATCCGCGCAGGCCGCTGACGCGGCTGAGCGGAACGGCGTAGGCTTCGACCGTCCGGGACCGACTTCCTCCGCCTCCCACGCGCTGACCGACGCCGGTCTTCCCCGCCGCGGCTCCGCCGCAAGCGGTGCGAACGGCGCGCGGCCCGCGAAGCAGGAACCGGCGGCCTCCCCCGCGGAGGGCAACGGCGGCAGCGACGCCTGGCGCTCGGCGAACGACGAGCGCTGGCAGCAGGCCTCCGGTCTGAAGAAGCCCAAGGCGGGCGGGGTCACCTCCTCCGGCCTGCCGCGGCGGGTGCCCAAGGCCAACCTGATCGAGGGTGCCGCCGAGAGCACCCCCCAGGGAGGCCCCCAGGTCTCCCGCGCCCCGGAGGACGTCCGAGGCAGGCTGAGCAACCTGCGCCGGGGCGTCGAGCGCGGACGCAGCGCAGGCAGCAGTGAAACGAACGGCCAGGGCTTCGGTCCTGACAGCACCTACAACCAGGAGCGTTAGTGTGAGCCCGATGAGCCAGGCGGCACAGAACCTGAACTGGGTGATCACCAACTTCGTGGACAACACCCCGGGGGTGTCCCACACCGTGGTGGTCTCCGCCGACGGACTCCTTCTGGCGATGTCCGAAGGCTTCCCCCGCGACCGCGCCGACCAGCTCGCGGCCGTCGCCTCCGGCCTGACGTCCCTGACGGCAGGCGCCTCCCGGATCTTCGAGGGCGGCAGCGTGAACCAGACGGTTGTGGAGATGGAGCGGGGATTCCTCTTCCTCATGTCCATCTCCGACGGTTCCTCGCTCGCGGTTCTTGCCCATCCCGAGGCGGACATCGGCCTCATTGGGTACGAGATGGCCCTTCTGGTGGACCGGGCCGGCTCGGTCCTGACCCCCGATCTTCGTGCGGAGCTTCAAGGAAGCCTTCTCAACTAACAGATGGACGGTGCGTTTTGGCGTCCCGAGGCCGTAGGGTTCCGGGACGCGGTTTCCACGTGACGGGTGCCAGGCGCAGTCGGAGGAGGAGAGAGAGTGGCAACACCCCCAGGCGGTTCTAATTCGGGCAACTGGTCGTACGGCCCTACCCAGGGCCAGGGCGACGGTTCACAGAACCCGAACCGTTACAACTTCCCCTCCGCGCCCAGCCAGCAGCGGCCGTACACGCCCCAGGGTCCGCAGGGCCCCGGGCCGTCCCCGTACGACCAGCCCTCGGCCCCGCGTATCCAGCCCGTGCAGCCGCATCGCCGCACACCGGAGCCGTCGCCCGCGGGGGCGGCGAACAACCCGCTGGTGCGTCCGTACGCCATGACCGGTGGCCGGACCCGCCCGCGTTACCAGCTCGCCATCGAGGCGCTGGTGCACACCACCGCGCAGCCGCATCAGATGCAGGGCCAGCTGCCCGAGCATCAGCGGATCTGCAACCTCTGCCGAGAGATCAAGTCGGTCGCCGAGATCTCGGCACTGCTGACCATCCCTCTCGGCGTGGCCAGGATCCTCGTCGCCGACTTGGCGGAGGCGGGACTGGTCGCCATTCATCAGCCCGGCGGCGACGAGAACGCCGGCGGCCAGCCAGCCGTGACACTGCTCGAAAGGGTGCTCAGTGGACTTCGCAAGCTCTAGCGGGGGTCCCTCCCGCTCCACCACTTCCGCGAAGATCGTGGTGGCGGGCGGATTCGGCGTGGGCAAGACCACGTTCGTCGGGGCTGTTTCGGAGATCAACCCGCTGCGCACCGAGGCCGTCATGACGTCCGCGTCGGCGGGCATCGACGACCTCACCCACACCGGGGACAAGACGACCACCACGGTCGCCATGGACTTCGGCCGCATCACCCTGGATCAGGACCTGATCCTGTACCTGTTCGGTACGCCCGGCCAGGACCGCTTCTGGTTCATGTGGGACGACCTGGTGCGGGGCGCCATCGGCGCCATCGTGCTCGTCGACACCCGCCGTCTCGCGGACTGCTTCCC